>NZ_PTQW01000066.1 GCF_004343725.1 Treponema sp. J25 | reverse complement strand
GGAAGGGGGCTAGAGTTATGAATGAGGCAGAACGAGAGGGGATCATGCTGTACATGGAGGCGCTAGGCAAAACCCATTACCGGAGCAAGCAATTTCTTAAGGGGTGGATTGTTGGGGTTGTGGAAAACTCGATATTTTATATATTTTTAGAATTTTAAGAATTTTAGGACGCTGTAAAACCTTATAATGCAATAAATTGCGCAATAACATAACGACAAAATTCACGGTACATGACTAGTAAATTCACGGTACATGACTAGTAAATTCACGGTACATGACTAGTAAATTCACGGTACATAACGACAAAATTCACGGTACATAACGACAAAATTCACGGTACATAACGACAAAATTCACGGTATGCAATTTATTGACAGAATTAAATCACAGGTAAGGCCGCAAGACGATGAGCTCCCAGAGGTCCGGATGAAACAAACAAACAGCGAAAAGACGACGGAAACGTCAAAAAAGGCCCAATTTTGGGCCTTTTTTTATTTCTTGATAAAAAACACGTCGAACCCTGAAAAGCCTCAAATTTTGCCGTTTTTTTGCGTCCTACGGCCTTTCTAAGCAGTCTTATCCAGACGGGAGGGCCCCTGCGCCCTGAAACAACACTCCCCTCTCAACCTAAAACAGCGGCCACCTCTAACAGCCCCCCGATAGGACGGGAGTCCTCTCTGCTCACTCCTCCAATCAGCTTTTGGCCTGTGGCCAAAAGCTACCAAATGGGGGGTGAGGCCGAAAGGCCGAGGGGGCTTGCCCCCTATTGGGGGGATGCCGGGTGGGCGGGTACCGCCGTCAGGCGGTAGAGCCCGGCGGGGGGCGGAGCCCCCCAAGAGGGCGGTGTTGGGGTTGTGGAAAACTGTTGTGGAAAACTCGATTTTTTTTCAAAAAACGCATGCCTTTTTTATATATTTTATTTATTTTAAGAATTTTAGGGCCCTATAAATCTTTATAGGGCAAAGAATAAAAACGCGACATGTCACCAAATACTACGGAACATGTCACCAAATACTACGGAACATGTCACCAAATACTACGGAACATGTCACCAAATACTACGGAAATAAATACTTGACATAACAAATAAGTTGTCGTATAAAGTTGTTATGGAAAGCAAAGAAATCTATGTGGTCCCCAGCAAAGAGGACTTTGTAAAACAGGCCAACGCGATAAGCCGGGCGGTCTACACCATGCCCGTTATGGCACGACGGCTCATCTATTTTGCGATGGCGCAGGTGCGTCCAGAGGACAAGGAATTCATGGACGTGGTCATGCAAGTAGGCGATGTAGTGCGGGCGCTTGGCCTATCGGACGGGGCGGAAAATTACCAGGCGATCCGTGATGCGGCCCGGACCTGTGCCAAGTGGATCATCGAGATTGAGCAGCCAGACGGAGGCTGGGAGTTGTACGGCTGGCTATCTTATGCAAGCTATGACCCAAAATCCGATACTATCACACTCCGGCTCAACGACCCGTTGAGGCCGTACATACTCAATTTGCAGGAGGCTTACTCAATCCTGCGGATCTCAGATATTGCCAAGATACAGAGCCGCCACGCGCTGCGCTGGTACGAGCTGATAATGAGCCGCCGCGGGCAGGCTGATAAAAACGGTCGTTGGTGGGTGGACTATAGTATTGCCGAAATCCGACACCTGCTGAAAATTGGCCCGAACGAATACGCACGAACATCAAGCCTAAGAAACAAAGTTATTGATTACCCGCTCACGGAAATCAACGAGGCCAACGTAGGGATAGTCGTAACTCCAGAGTACATCAGGCGTCGACGAAATCTTTGGGGCGTACGTGTCCAAGTCCAGATTATACACGATGGGGATCCAAAACCAGTTGCCCCGCTAACCAAGGAGCAAGAAGCGGGGGATCGGTTTATCGAGCTCCACCGTGACCGATACACGCAGATACTGGAGCAACTAAAAACACAACAAGACCTGCCCGGCATGAGCTGGGCATCTGCCGGTATGCGGGAGCTTGCCCTACGAGCAGAAGCCATGAAGATCCTCAAAGAGGAACTGAGCAAGGAGGCGGGGAAATGCGGGAGAGGGAGGCCAAGAAGGCCGGAGCCTTAGAGGGTGCCTACTACACCCGAGGGAGGCTCTCCGGCTCACCACCGGCCCGCCCACAATCGGACCTCCGGACCTTGTAGGGAGGTCCTCCGGCCACTCATGTGGACGGACCTGGGCGGGGCGGCGATGGGGGTGCAGGGGGCCGGACCCCCCTGCCCCACGGGGGACTTTGTAAAAAGTCCCTAGTGGGCTAGGGTGAGGAACGGGGCACTTGACAAGTGGCCGCGGATGGGGCGAAAATCGGTGTATGGGGACACCGAATTACGCCATCATCCACGCTCGCCGGATCAAAAACGGCGGCCACGCTCGCCTCCTCGAACGGCACTGTCGCAGGGAAGTGCCGGGCGTGGAGCGATGGCAAACTGCCCCGGAACGAGCCCGCGAAAACGTAACCATGGGCTCAATGAAAAACAGAGAACGGATTATGACCCACATCACTGAATTAAAATTGTGGGCGAGAAAGCCCCAAAAAAACGCCGCCTATTGCGTCGAATTTGTCATCACGGCAAGTAGAGAAATTGGAGAAATGGGCGAGTATTTTAAAGCAGCTGTGGAGTGGCTCCAAAAAAAAGCAGAGCTGTTTTTTTTAGCGGCCCACTACGACGAAAAGACCCCGCACGTCCACGCATACGTCCTGCCGATCCAGCTGGAAGGACAGAAGTACCGCTACAGCACCGATGCGCTCCTTGGTGACAGGAAAGACCTGGAGCGTCTGCAAGAGGAATTCTGGCGGGAGGTCGGCAAAATTTTTAGCCTTGACCGTGGCGAAAAAACTGAACGACGGTCCGAAAGGGTGCGGCATACGGGCCTGTCGACTTACGCTAGCAGACAGTCCCGGGCCGCAGTTGCAGCGGGACAGGTACCGCAACAGGAACCTGAGAGACTGCAACGGATACAGGAAAAAAAGCGGTCCCAGGACCGCGGAAGGGGGCTAGAGTTATGACCGAAAAAGATTACGCGACGATGGCGGCTGCGTGC
>NZ_PTQW01000065.1 GCF_004343725.1 Treponema sp. J25 | reverse complement strand
TTGGGCGTACTTGCTCTGGAGTTTGGCAAGGTCGGCAACCCGCAGGACGGAGTACTGCTCCTGCATGTGGAGGACGTAGGGGGCGAGGTCGTCGCTCAGGCGGATGGAGAGGGACCCGTCAGACGGCTCGTACTCCGCCCTCTGCACCCAGTGATGCATAAGCCACCCGCCATTGGGCCTGTCTATCACAATCACCCGCCCCATAAGCCGCTCCACCGCCGCCTTAAGCTCGATGTAGCTGCGTCCATCGTCGCTCATACCAAAGGCCTGCAGTACGCTGTACGCAGACATCCGGACCTCTGGGAGCTCATCGTCTTGCGGCCTTATCTGTGCCATCGCCAGATACAGCAGTCGCCGCTCCAGCACCGTCATCGTGTAAGCCCCGCGGCTTATCGCGTGGGCCTGTAGGAGGTAGTCGTCCCGCGTCGGGACTACGTCTTTTGTAGTGCTCATGACTAAACTATATTACTAATATTTAATTCTGTCAATAAATTGCATACCGTGAATTTACTAGTCATGTACCGTGAATTTACTAGTCATGTACCGTGAATTTACTAGTCATGTACCGTGAATTTACTAGTCATGTTATTGCGCAATTTATTGCATTATAAGGTTTTACAGCGTCCTAAAATTCTTAAAATTCTAAAAATATAAAAAAAGCGTGCGTTTTTTGAAAAAAAAAATCGAGTTTTCCACAACCCCAACACCGCCCTCTTGGGGGGCTCCGCCCCCCGCCGGGCTCTGGCCCTACGGGCCACCCGCCCACCCGGCATCCCCCTAGGGGCTGCGCCCCTCGGCCTGCGGCCTCACCCCCCATTAGGTAGCTTTCTTCGCCCCCCGGCGGGGGGCTCAGAAAGCATTGTACGGCCTCGCGGCCTACCGTCCCTTATGGGACCTGTACGATAAGGCCTTATGAGGTGGAGAGGGTAGCGTAGTATGAGGGCAGAGGTGCCCTGCCGATACAGCCTAGTCTGCTTTGCCCGGCCCTATCGGGCCGTAGGACCGCAATAGCGGGCTTTTACGGGGCCGATCTGGCCCCAGACGTAGTTTTAGATGTCCAAGCCATGAGAGGGCCTTTTTAGGGCCTTTTTTTTCGCCTCTTGGTTTTTTAGGTTTTCTTGAGTGTTTTCTTGAGGTTGGAGTTTTTGGAGTTTTTCTTTCTTGGCGGCATCGGCCGCCGCCTGCATGATCCGCTCATAGCTGGCCACGTCCGCCTGTAGACGCTCCCGCTCTGCCACCAGCTCCGAGATGGCCCGGCTGTACTCATCCGCGGCCTGTAGGCGGCCCGCTACCAGCCCGGCCTGCCGCCCCTCCTCCGCCGCCCGCTCTGCCTGATACCGCAGTCTCTTGAGCCTTGCATCCACATCGACGAGCCGCTCCATGAGCGGCTGGATCTGCTCCCGGTAGCGGTCCCGGTACTGGTCGTCTGTCTCCATGAGCCGCCGCTTGGGCGGCTGTATCGCCGCCTCTATCGCCATCGCCGACCCGTAGTAGGCCCGTATCGTCCGGTGCCTGGCGCGGCTCCCCCGCACCCCCCGCTCGAGGCCGTAAGTCTTGCCGACGGCCTCGGCAAAGCTGTCTTGCAGGGCTTGCATCTTGGCCCTCCCGCCGAGGTAGTGGCGGGCGTTGAGCCGCCCCTTGGGGTCTATCGGGACCACCAGCACGCTCGTATGCGGCGTCGTCTCATCGTAGTGATGGACTATCTGGACGATGTGGTCCCGGCCAAAGGTCTTGCGTGCCCACTCATCACAGGCCCGGAGGTAGGCCTCCGCGTCCATCGTCTTGTAGGCCTCTGGGCTGGCGGTCATCATCAGCTCCACCGCCCGCACCCCGTTGCTGCGTACCTTGGCGGGTAGCAGGTCCCGGTAGCGGGCCATAGCGGCCCGCTCATCCCCCGGCCAACTCCAGTTGCCCGGCGTCCTGTCGGGGTCGGCGTTGGGTGTCTCTCTCGTCCTCAGCGCGTGCTTGACCGAGGCGGCCACTGCGCCGTTGGTCTTGAGCTTGCGGGTCCTCATGATACAGTAAGCCATCGCCGCCGCCCCCTCCCCGTGGTAGACTGATAGACACCAGTCTACCACGGCAACCCAATCCTGTCCACGGATTGGGTACTCACTACACAATTTGCGGGGCAAATTGTCCGTGAGCCAGGGGCCCCGCCCCTGGACCCCTCCGGTCCGGCCCTACTCAAGGGCCTGACCGCCCCGCCGGACCTTAGCCACCGCCTCTGCCCTGACGGCATCGTCGGCCACTAAGGCCGGCCCTAGCCCGCGCTCCAGCACCGCCAGCGCGTGCCCCATCGCCAAGGCGTACCCCGCGTAGTAGGCCTTGTCGATCTTGCTGGTGGCCCGGGCCGCCAGCCCCTCTGCCTGCGCCTTGTCCAGCTGGAGCGTCTCGATGGTCCTGTCGTCCCACGCCTCGACCAGCTCATACCTGACTGCGCCGGGTACTGTCTCCCAGTCGTCCCCGGTCCATCGTGTCGGCACCTCGGTGCCGTCTGGCAGTACTGCCACGCCGACCGCTCTCATCGTCCCTCCTTGCGGGGCCGGCCTCTCCCCCGCTTGCCGGTCTCCTCTCTTAGCCGCTTAATTGCCTCGGCCCGCTGGGCCATCTCCCGCATCGCGGGGCTTGCCCATCCCGTACCCGGTAGCTCCGGCTGGGCGCGGATGTCCGCAAGGATAGCCTCGTACCGCTCCCTATGGGCGGCTATATAAGCCTCCTCGCTCTCCTCCTCCTGCCGCTGACGCTGGACCGGCACCGGGTCCCCCCGCTTGACCAGCTGGCAGTGTATCCGGACCGCGTGCAGGTACTTGCCCTTGCGGATGTACTCCGGCTCTAGGTACAGGCCAATCTGGGCCTCGTTGATCTCGGTGATGGGCAGCTCGATTACATAGGTCCTCATATTGCCGGTCCTCCCGTACTCGCCCGGCGCCAGCTTGAGGATGTGCCGGAGCTCCGCTATAGTGAGCTCGTAGTACCACCGTCCCTGCCCGTCAGCCTGCCCGCGGCGGCTC
>NZ_PTQW01000064.1 GCF_004343725.1 Treponema sp. J25 | reverse complement strand
ATGACAGTTCCTATCAGTAAACCGAAAATTTTAACCTAAAACCGCAAAAATCCCGAAATGACAGTTCCTCCCGAAATGACAGTTCCTATCAGTTTTTGCATAGAGGACAAGGCACTCCTGTGTCGTTTTTTTGTTCGGCACTAGGATCTTTATTGCATCCGTAACGGACACCCAATGATGAGCAGGATCACCGGGACAGGCTGCCAGCTTTCGGCCCTGATTACGGCATATGTTGCCGCAAGCCCGGAGCATCCTTTGGAGTCTGCCGCAGCCGCCGTCTGCGCGATGGGGCTTTGCGGAGAACTGGCATATGCCCGTATGTCGGCGCTGGACGGGAATTCCTCTTACAGGAACTATATTATCGACGCGGTCTGCAATCTGACCGGGGACGCGTTGGAAAGAGGTGCGAAATATGAGATGCGATAAAAAATCCATGCTGCTCTATGCCGTCACCGACCGCAGATGGGTTGGCAGGCAAACCCTGTGCGAGCAGGTGGAATGCGCCCTCAAAGGCGGCGCGACCTGTATTCAGCTTCGTGAAAAGGAACTGAGCGACGCCGATTTTTTACGGGAAGCGCTTGATATAAAAAAGCTTTGCAGGAAATACCATGTTCCGTTTATCGTCAATGACAATGTCAAGGTTGCCATAGAGTGTGGCGCCGACGGTATCCACGTCGGTCAGCACGACATGCAGGCGGAGGATGTTCGGGAATACGCGGGAGAAAACATGATCCTCGGCGTTTCTGTGCAGACAGTGGAGCAGGCGGTGCTTGCTGAAAAAAACGGGGCGGATTATCTCGGCGTTGGCGCGGTATTCACCACATCGACCAAACCGGATGCCGATGCGGTTCCGCGTGATATGCTCAAAGCGATCTGCGGGGCCGTATCCATTCCGGTGGTAGCCATAGGAGGCATAAACAGGCATAATATTTCACAGCTTTCCGGCACGGGCGTGGACGGAATCGCGCTGGTTTCGGCCATATTCGGAAGTGAAGATATTGAACGGGAGTGCCGGAACCTCCGGGCCTTATCGAAAGAAGTGATGCGCACATGAAAATTGACGGGGCGATCTTTGATTTGGACGGCACCTTGCTGGATTCAATGTTCATTTGGGATACGATCGGCGAGGAATACCTTCGCAGCCGCGGAATTGAGCCGCATGAGAACCTGAATGAAATATTCAAAAGCATGAGCCTTTACCAGGCCGCGCGTTATTATCAAACAGAATACGGGCTGACCGACAGCGCGGATGCGATCATGTCCGGCGTGAACGGTATGATACGGCATTATTACACGGCCGAGGTGCTGCCGAAAACAGGCGTCACGGAATTCCTTGCCGAGTTGAAAAATCGGCGGGTCAAAATGTGTATTGCCACGGCTACCGATCGCCATCTTGCGGAAGCGGCGCTTTCGCGCACCGGCCTGCTTTCGTATTTTGGAGAGATCTTCACCTGCGGCTCCGTCGGACACGGAAAGGATAGGCCGGATATTTTCCATGCCGCTCACCGATCTTTGCAGACGCCGAAAAACAGCACATGGGTGTTTGAAGACGCGCTTTACGCCGTCAGAACTGCCAAAAGCGCGGGCTACCATGTCGTCGGCGTTTTTGACCGGTCTGAACCCAATATCGATGAAATTCGCGGGTTGGCGGATTTGTATATTCGATCCTTTGAAGAAATGGAAGGTATTCTGAATGAGGAAGGTTTTAACGATAGCAGGCTCCGATTCCAGCGGAGGAGCCGGGATTCAGGCCGACATCAAGACCATCACGGCGCATAAAATGTACGCAATGAGCGCGATCACGGCGCTGACGGCTCAAAATACCACTGGCGTATACGGGATAATAGAAGCACCGCCGGAATTTATCGGCAAGCAGCTCGATTGTATTTTTACCGATATTTACCCCGACGCAGTGAAAATCGGGATGGCGTCCGGCAGCGATATCATCGATGTTATCGCTGAAAAGCTGCGGCAATATGGCGCTAAAAACATTGTTGTCGATCCGGTTATGGTTTCCACCAGCGGCGGCAAGCTGATATCTGATGCGGCAATAGATTCGCTTGTTGCAAAACTCCTGCCGATTGCCACGGTCATAACGCCGAATATTCCGGAAGCAGAGGTCCTCTGCGGACTCAAAGTGAAGGATGAAGACGACATGATTCAGGCCGCAGAATTGTTAGCCGAACGATTCGGCGGCGCGATTCTCGTTAAGGGCGGACACCGAGTCAATGATGCGCACGACTTGCTATATGAAAACGGAAATATCCATTGGTATAGGTCCGAACGTGTGAACAATCCGAATACGCATGGTACCGGGTGTACGCTATCCTCCGCGATTGCATGCAATCTTGCCGACGGGAAAACGCTGGACGAGAGTGTTCGAAACGCCAAGGATTATTTGACCGGCGCGCTCAAGGCTATGCTCGATTTGGGAAAAGGTCCGGGGCCGGTGAATCATATGTATAACTTAAGCAGCTGCATAAATGGAATAGGCTAAATGTTACCACAATGCGTGTTAAAAATCTGCAGATATTACGAAATTAACTGCAAGATAAAGGAAGAGAATTATTTCGTCAGTATTGAGCGTGAAAAAGTCCAGTAACACTGGGCTTTTTCACGTTAAAGAAGCATAGTCGAGCCTCCTTGACGGGCGGCTTTTGCCTTTTTTGAACCGATATCGTGTAAAGACGTACGCTTCCCTGCAGCGCTTTCGCGCCTATCGTGAGAAAAGGAATCGCGGAAAGTTTGGGGGCATTAAAAATATTGGGCTTCAAAGGTCTGCAATTTAAGCAGGAAAAACGCAAGCAAAATATTTACAGCGTAAACGTTATAAAAATATAAAATAAAATCCCCTCTTGACAAAACATTTATTTTGACTATAATTATAAATATAGTCAAACCGATTGGATGAGATGACATGCCAAAGACATTTACAGACAAGGAACGGGAATATATCAAAAAGAGACTGATGGAAGAGGCTCAGGACTGCCTGAGGCTATACGGGATACGGAAAACGTCGGTGGATGAGCTTGTAAAGCGTGCAAATATACCCAAAGGGACGTTCTATCTTTTTTACGACTCGAAAGAGCTATTGTTTTACGACGTCCTGTGCTCGGTTCACGATGAACTGCACGCCGATCTGAGACGTCGGCTTGAGGCTCTCGACGAGCCGGTAGCGGCGGATCAGGTGACCGAATTGGTGCTTGGTTTATACAAAAAGATCGAAGCGTCATTTTTGTATAAGTTTATCACAGGCGGCGACCTGGAGCTGCTCATGCGCAGGCTCCCGCCGGAGGTGGCCCGCGCGCACGCGGAGAAGGACGATTTCAGCATGGAACAGCTCATTGCCATGGCTCCCGGCATAAAAGGCGACAGCATAAAAAAGTACAGCGCCGCTATGAGGGCGATCTTCCTGTCCATGCTGCACAAGCATGAAATCGGGGAGGAAGTGTTTGAAGACGCGCTGAGGCTGATGATCCGCGGCGTTGTAATGCAGATGTTTGAGGAGGGCGCAGAATGATAAGCGTTAAAAATTTGAAATTCAGCTATACTAACCGGCCTTTTATCGAAAATATGAGCTTTGAAGTCGGGGACGGCGAGATATTCGGCTTTCTGGGGCCTTCAGGCGCGGGCAAGAGCACGCTGCAGAAGATACTTACCGGGCTTCTGACGGATTACAGGGGGAGCGTAATAGTGAATGGCGTCGAGGTGAAAAACCGCGACGGAAGGTTTTATGAAAGCATCGGCGTTGATTTTGAGTTTCCGAGTCTGTATGAGAAGCTGACGGCAAGGGAGAACCTGCGCTTTTTCGCCTCCCTTTACAAAAGAAGCCTGGATGCCGACGAGCTGCTTAAAAGCGTGGGGCTGCTGAATGATGCCGACAAACGCGTATCGGATTTCTCAAAAGGGATGAAATCCCGTTTGAATTTCATCAAGGCCCTGATCCACGATCCCAAGCTGCTGTTCCTTGACGAGCCGACGTCCGGCCTTGATCCGTCCAACGCGCGGCAAATGAAGGATATCATCCTTAGGCAGAAGGCAATGGGGAAAACCATACTGCTTACCACACACAATATGTACGACGCCACCGAGCTGTGCGACCGGGTAGCCTTCATTGTAGACGGCAGCCTGCGGGCGCTGGATACGCCTCGCGGGCTGATTATGGCAAAGGGCGCTTCCATGATCCGGTACACCTATTTCCAGGACGGGAAGGAAAGACAGCGGGAAGTGGAATTAAGTCGCACCGGGGAGGATGAGCTCCTGCAAAGGCTGCTGAAAGAGAATCGGCTGCTGTCCATTCACAGCAGCGAACCCACGTTGAACGATGTTTTTGTGGAGATTACGGGGAGGCGGCTGCAATGAGAATATGGTCTTTGCTGCGGGGCGATATCAGGTTTCAGTACAAATACGGGTTTTATCTTCTTTATCTGGTTTTTTCAATCCTGTATATCAGCCTGATCTTTTCATTCCCTCAGGCATGGAGGGAAAAGGCGGCCATACTGATGATCTTTACGGATCCGGCGGCGATGGGGCTTTACTTTATGGGAGCGATCGTGCTTTTTGAAAAAAGCGAGCGGGTGCTGGACAGCATCGCCGTTTCACCTGTAAAAACATACGAGTATATGTTGTCAAAGCTGTTATCCATCGGCGTGATTTCCGTAATCGTCGGATTTTCCATAGGCTTTTTCAGCCATGCGGTCAATATGACCGCCCGCTTTCTTGTGGGCATATTCTTGTGCTCCTGCCTGTTTTCCGCCGTAGGCCTGCTGGTCGCGGCAAAAAGCGTCAGTCTGAACGACTTTATCATTTCCACCATACCGGCCGAACTGCTTATCAACATTCCCGCCATCGCCTGGCTGTTCGGCTGGAGGCCGGGCTGGCTGCTGCTTCACCCGGGCGTCTGCCTGATGGAGCTTTGCGAAAACGGAAAATATGCGTTTACGGCTTTCATAATTTTAGTATTATGGACCTTATTTTTCGCTTTGATTGCAAATCGAACGGTCAAGAGCATGTTCAGGGAGATAGGAGGGATTAAGCTGTGAAGCCGCTTATGCGTTCATTCGGCATATTCATCCGCCAGATTATCAGGGACGACATGCTCTGGGCGGTATGCCTCGCTCCCCTGCTGGTCGCGCTTCTTTTCCGCTTCGGGATACCATATGCGGAAAGCCTGCTGTGCGCTTATTTTCAGAAGCGGACGATACTTGCCGGCTATTACCTCCTGCTCGATCTTGTGCTGTGCCTCATGCCCCCGTACATGTTTTGCTTTGCTTCGGCCATGGTGATGCTGACCGAGCGGGACGAGAACATGGCGGGATACATGGCGGTCACCCCCGTGGGCAAAACGGGATATATGCTCTCAAGACTGGTGCTGCCGGCGGCCATTGCTTTCCCCATTTCAATCCTGCTTATCCATTTTTTCTCGCTTACCAATTGGAATTATCTCGCGCTTTCGGCAGTCTCCCTGCTGATGGGCCTTTCAAGCATAGCCGTTGCGCTTTTTATATTCTCCTTTTCCCGCAACAGGGTGGAGGGAATGGCAATGGTCAAGTTGTCGGGACTTCTGTTTGTCGGGCTGGTTGCACCCTTTTTCGTATTGTCCGGCGCGCAGTATCTCGCCGCTTTCCTTCCCTCTTTTTGGGCGGCAAAGCTTTGTCTGGAGGAAAACAGCCTGCTCATGCTTCCGGCGCTGGCGGTTTCCCTTATTTGGATATGGGCGCTCGGGCGCAGGCTTGAAAGGAAGCTCTATTGATGCGAACAGGGAAACGATATCAGATACCATGCATTTCTTGAAGAGGAGGATCACGCGAAATGGGTGTGGAAAATATTATTATACGGAACGAGATGCCCGACGATTATGAAGCGATTCTGCGCCTGACCTACGAGGCGTTTCTTACGCTGGACTACCCGGGCAGGCGGCGTACGGACGAGCATTATCTTATCCATTTACTGCAAAACTGTCCGCATGTGACACCGGAGCTTTGTTATGTCGCGGAAGCGGAGGGAAAAATCGTCGGGCATATACTTTATACAAGGAGCGCGGTTGTCCGCCTGGACAAAACGGAGCTGGAAACCGTTACCTTCGGCCCTCTCTCGGTGCTTCCAAAATGCCAGCGGCAGGGAATCGGCCGGATGCTGGTGCGCCACAGCATGGAAAAAGCGAGGGAAATGGGCTTTGCGGCCGTTTTGATTGATGGGGTTCCCGATTATTACCCAAAGCTTGGCTTTGTGCGCGCCCGCAAATACGGACTCACACTGCGGGACGGTTCCTCGGACGATTCGTTCATGGCATATGAACTGAAGGCTGGCGCTTTGCACGGCGGCGGCACGCTTTACTTTCTGGCAGAAACGGAATTTGAACGTGCGGAGCGGGACGACGACGGCTTTTGGGCCTTCCATCAGGCGTTTATGAGAGCGTATTATCCCGGGCAGGCCGGTGGTCCGCCGGCTGTTTGAAGGAGGATTGAATATGAACCGCAGATCGGGAATTTTGCGCGATTTCCCTGAGTTCATGAAAAGACAAGAAAAAAGGAGAAATATTACTATGAAGATTGTTGTGATTAATGGACAAAATCATAAAGGCAGTACATGGCACATCGGAAATCTGTTGACAAACAGCTTTAGCAGTGAGAAAGAAATCACAGAATTCTTTTTACCGAGGGATCTGAATCATTTCTGCCTGGGGTGCTATAGCTGTATGAAGGATTTATCTGTTTGTCCCTTTTATGAAGAGAAGAAAGTTATTGCCGATGCTATGAAACAAGCAGATATTCTCATACTTACGAGCCCGAATTATTGCATGCTTCCCTCAGCGCCTATGAAAGCATTTATAGATTTGTTTCATCAGTACTGGATTCCACATAGACCGCAAAGCAGTATGTTTCATATGAAGGCGGTCGTGATTTCTACTTCGGCCGGAATAGTAGGCGCAGGCAGAGTTTGTTCTCAATTGAAAAGAACGCTTGCATACTGGGGTGTTCCCTATATAAAGACATATGCAACGGCGGTTCAGGCAACAAGTTGGAAAGAGGTCAATGATAAGAAAAAGAAAAAAATTGAAGCGGATATGAAACGGCTTGCTAAAACAGTAGAGAAAGCGGATTTGGGAAAACCGTCTCTCTATATTCGATTTATGTTTAATCTTATGGCCGGAATAAAGAAAAAATCAAATGACCCTGAGGCTGCCCATTGGAAAGAATACGGGTGGCTGGACGGTAAAAAACCATGGAAAGCATAACACAAAAGCGGAACCATTGATACAGCATTAACTTCATTTTCATAGGAAAGCAGATTTTTGGTGCGCGCGTTTTCTCTCCAGATGCCGAAACGTGTGTTAAAGACGTGTATGGTAAATTTTGAGATTTGGTATATCTGTTCATATTGCTCAGTTGACAATTGCAGTCATGACAGTGACAAACAGCAGAAATGATATGGCATTTAGAAAGGCGGAATTAATTTGCAATACAAACTGCAAAAAGTACAACTAAAAATATTGTTGCTAATCAACAGACAAATTCGGCATGACAACACCTGCCGGACCGCGCTCTGCCATAATAGTTGTCACCTAGAACAAGATGGAACAGGAGGTGACCTATGGCTCGGTATAGCGCCCAGATACGGAATACAATTCTTAAAAAGCTGCTTCCACCA
>NZ_PTQW01000063.1 GCF_004343725.1 Treponema sp. J25 | reverse complement strand
AAATGACAGTTCCTATCAGTCTTTCTAAGAATATGCCGTATGGCAAAACAAGGAGCGAAAGAACTTTCATTAATGGTTTCTACCATCAATTTTAACCATAGACATTGTTTTTGGATAGCAAAGAAACATAAAAAAGGACAATAGGTTGCAAGGCTATTATCCTTAATAAAAATATTGAATTTCCTTGCAAATACTATTATACGAGGAGTATAGCTATGGAGAGAATGGATAGAGTTAAAAAACATTTTGAAGAGGAAGCAGCACAGTATGACGGTATAATAAAAAATCTCATACCATATTATCATAAGATGGTTGAGGCACTGGTCAATACTTTACCTTTTGATCCTTCTTTGGAAATTCAGGTTATTGATTTGGGCTGTGGAACAGGAACCATATCACGGGCTGTTAAGGATGCCTATCCAAATGCAAAATTAACATGTGTTGATATTTCCGAAAAAATGCTTAAAGTGGCAGCCGGTAAGCTGAGTGAAGTATCGGATGCAATCTTTATAAAGAAGAATTTTTATGATTTCAACTTTGATAAAAATTACGATGCAGTGGTTTCTTCCCTTGCTCTCCACCATCTTGAAACTAAGGAGGATAAGCTTGAATTTTACCGTAAAATATACTCCTGCCTGAATGATGGTGGAATATTTGTAAATGCAGACGTGGTGCTGGCCTCTACAGAAGCCCTCCAGCAGTGCTATATGACACAGTGGAAGAACTTCATGCTCAGGAACGTACCTAAGGATGAAGTGGATAGCAAGTGGATTCCCGCATACTATGAGGAAGACCGGCCTGTATCAATGATAGAGCACTTTGAGATGCTGAAGGATTCCGGATTTAAGATAATGGATGTGGTGTGGAAGTATTATAATTTTGCTGTTTATATGGCAATTAAGTAGCAAAGAATAATCAGTATTGAATTTTTATATTACCTCGAGATGATATATACATAATCAACCTCAGCATCAGATATATCGAACCATTAATATCCTTCTTATAATATTCAATCCTACCGCCATAAAAGTGACTATTTTCAACACAATATTTATTAACTGCCATGACAAATAGTGGAATCATTATTCCAAAATCAATTATATACTGTTTATTTAATATAATGGTAAAAAAGTTTGAATTTTACTAATCCCATGCAAAAGTCAATTGACTAAAGACACAGGTTATGATATGCTAATTGATGGAATTTAAAGCTATGAAGGCTTTTGTGATTGATAAAAGGTTTTTTTTAACTTTGGGATGAACCCAAAAAAGATGCTAGAAGAATAGCTCTTTTTTGGGATTGTTTTATTTTAGGGAGAGGTGATTTATATGCATATGGCTGACGCTTTGATTTCACCTGCTGTAGGTGGAACAATGATGGCTGCTGCTGCATGTGTTGGAGCTTATTCAATAAAAAGGATTAAGTACGATCTCGATGAAAAGAAAATTCCCTTAATGGGAGTAATGGGAGCATTTGTATTTGCAGCACAGATGATTAATTTTGCCATACCCGGTACCGGTTCAAGCGGACATATTGGGGGAGGAATACTTCTTGCCATATTGCTGGGACCCTATGCTGGTTTTTTGGCAATGGCTTCCGTACTGTTGATTCAGGCACTGTTCTTTGGAGACGGTGGATTGCTTGCATATGGATGTAATTTGATTAATCTGGGCTTTTTTACATGTTTTATTGCATATCCATTAATATATAAAAGGTTTATGAAAAATGGTGTAACTTCAAAAAGAATTTTCCGGGCAACAATGATTTCGGTTGTGGTTGCACTTCAAATGGGTGCCTTTATCAGTCACCTGCCTTTCGAATCCTAAAAAAGGACAGGTATTATATTACCCCTATCCTTACAGTTGGTTTAGTTCCTTTTCAACGAAGCCTAAGCATCCGTTGTCGTCCTCGATACTGG
>NZ_PTQW01000062.1 GCF_004343725.1 Treponema sp. J25 | reverse complement strand
TTCGGGATTTTTGCGGTTTTAAAGAAAAGGTTATACCTAAAGGCAAGCCAGCCGATGTGAAACCGATAAAAATCGGTATGCTGGAGCAACTGCAAAATGGAGTTATGGTACCAAGCAGTGCCCCAAGTATATTCCCTTTAATGCCTTTTATCTTTCCGAGAATCTTCTTTGTCCTCTCTGGCGGAAAATAACTCTGGATATAGGATATGACAAATATTAATAGTGATAATAATATAAATATTTTTATTGTATCATATATAAAAAAGTGAATACTTCCACCTATTCTTTCGCTAACAGACAAACCAAATACTTTCTCCACAAGAAGTCTTACCAGTTCTGAAAGCCATCTCATTTTTAACAGTTGGTCGTTTAACCAACCGAATATCATGGCTAATATGTTCATATGAAAACATCCCCCTTACCCCTTGCACACTTAATGATATTTTCCAACATGTTTACACTTTTCAACTTCACTGCGCTTTTCTTATTTTACTAATTACATTACGCTTATCAAATCTGATTGTTCTTTACTCTCTGTACTAAATCCTCGACTTTTTCCTTAATTATATCTCTTGTTCTTCTGTAATCTTCTATTGGTCCGCCTGACGGGTCACTAAGTCCCCAATCTTCTCTGTGCCTGCACGGTACATAAGGGCATACTACATTACATCCCATCGTTATTAAGATATCTAATTCTGCAGGAATATCACTTAATAGTTTTGGATGATGGTCGCTCATATCCACTCCTGCTTCTTCCATTACCTGTACTGCCAGCGGTTTCACTTCAGGGTAATTTTCTGTTCCTGCAGAATATGCTTCCAATACGTCACTTCCCAATTTCTTTGCCCAACCTTCTGCCATTTGAGAGCGGCAGGAGTTGTGGACACATACAAATGCAACTCTCTTTTTCATATGTCCTTTATACCCCTCTTTCATCAACTTGTTTAAACCAGTGCCTTGTGTTGTTGGCTATTCTGACAAGCGTAAGCATTACTGGAACTTCAACCAGTACTCCCACAACTGTTGCAAGGGCGGCCCCAGAGTCCAGTCCAAAAAGTGAAATAGCCACTGCAACAGCAAGTTCAAAGAAGTTGCTTGCTCCAATCATTCCTGCAGGGGCTGCTATATCATGGGGAAGTTTCCATATCTTTGCCCATCCATATGCGATGAAGAATATAAAGAACGTCTGAATAATTAATGGTACCGCAATTAATATAATATGCAGAGGATTGCTTAAAATTATTTCACCCTGGAAAGAGAAAATAATTACTAAAGTAAGAAGCAGACCTACGATAGTTACATTATCAAATTTCTTGAGAAAAACGTTCTCGAAATACTCTATACCCTTATGTTTGATGATGTTTCTTCTGGTAAGGTACCCTCCTGCCAATGGAATAACAACAAACAGAATTGTTGATAATACCAGCGTGTCATAAGGAACACTTACATTACTTACACCTAACAGGAATGCTACAATTGGTGTAAATGCAAACAATATAATCAGGTCATTAACTGCCACCTGAACTAATGTATAAGCGGGGTCGCCTTTTGTCAGATAACTCCATATGAATACCATAGCGGTACATGGTGCGGCTCCTAATAATACTGCACCCGCAAGATAGTCTGTCGCTAAATCCGGACCAATCCACCTACTGAACACTACTTTCAAGAAAAACGCTGCAATAAGATACATTGTAAAAGGCTTGATAAGCCAGTTTGTTACACAAGTAACTATTAGTCCCTTCGGTTTTTTTGTTGCCCTGACAATGCTTGAAAAATCAATTTTCAGCATCATTGGGTAAATCATTAGCCATATGAGAATAGCAACAGGAATTGATACATTTGCATATTCAAATTTGCTTAAAGTTTCAGGGATTGAAGGAACTAATTGTCCTATTGCAACTCCTACTATAATGCATACTGCTACCCATACTGTAAGGTACTTTTCAAAAAAAACTAATCCTTTATTTTCTTGCATTGTTTCTTTGTCACTCAAGTTTTATGCCCCCTATCAATTTAAATTATCTTGTTCTTACTATATGATTATATTCATTTATAATCATATAGTGACTAATTTAAAGTTTTTACAGAAAAATAACTAAAATCAGTTTTCTATTATTAATAATTTTCATTAATTGTTATTGCACTGCTCTCGAAGATACTTAAGAACCTGACTTTTATCTTCCCGTAGTTGCTCACATGTAAAGTTACTGTTTTTATATTTTTTAAGTGTCTCTATATCTCTTAACAATTGTGTATTTTCAGCCATCTTGTTTTTAATAAATTCATACAGTAGGTTATTTTCTTCAATAAACTTGTTATCTACTCTGTAATAGACCCATTGAGATTTCTTTTCACTGGTTATAATACCTGAAGTTTTTAATTTATTTAGATGTCTTGAAGCATTAGACTGAGTCATATCGAGCACTGTTTCTATCTCGCATACACAGAGTTCCTGTCTTATTAATAAATTGAATATTCTAATTCTGTTTTCATCTCCAAATGCTTTAAATATTTCTATCAAATCCAATTTATCACCACCTATATGATTATATTCGTTTATACTCATATAATAGTGTAAATTTATATTTTTGTCAATAAAAATATTATTCCCTTATTCGCAACTCAACTCCTAACACCTTAATCCTCTACTCTTTCAATACTTCTACCTTCTCCTGACCTTTACATAGTCAGGCTGGACATTGTTCAGAAACTTTATCCTTGCTACCGCTCTAGCCTAATTTGACTCAAACAATTGCTAATATCCTGTACCCGATAAATCCTAAAATCAGTATCCACAGCATTACAATAACCACGCCTGCTACCTTGGCTTCTGGAATATCACTTTTCAATTTTGCCTCGGCTTCTTTCCTGCATTCTTCCATAATTTCCGCTGGTATCAACTTTAATGCAATTGCAACACCCATAGGTATCAGTATGAAGTCGTCTAAATATCCTAATACGGGAATAAAGTCAGGTATCAGGTCTATGGGACTTAGTGCGTATGCAACAACAATAGCAGTAAAGACCTTTGCAATTAAAGGCGTCTCTTTCTTTTTATATGCCAGATATAAAGCAAAAACCTGTCTCTTTAACTCACTTGTTTTTTCTTTCATTTTTTCTATTATACTCAAGTCTCTCATGCATTCCAATTTTTATATCTTATAGGCACCTCTAAAAACTCGAAAGATCTGATATAATTAGGAAGCATGAAGCAGCGAGGATTTTTT
>NZ_PTQW01000061.1 GCF_004343725.1 Treponema sp. J25 | reverse complement strand
GATCTCAAAGCGGAACGGGACTTGGACACGTCGGCGGCCCTTAGGGCCGTAAAAACGGCCCTAAAATCAATCGCTAAGGGCTTGGACGTATAAAATCACGTCCGAGGCTAAAACGGCTTAAATTTGCCCGTTATTTGCGTTTATACGGGATTTTCAATAACAACCCCAGCTTGAAAAACATACCGGACATTTCGGAAATGTCAAAAAGTGAATTGGAGATTTTGGATATTACCCTCATAACGGACGCTGGAACGGGTCAAGTCGGCGGCCCGTAGGGCTCTGAAAACGGCCCTAATTTCAATCAAAAACGGCTTGGACGTATTTTTATACGTCTGATGAAAAATGGCCCGAAATTTTGCCGTTTTTTTACGTCTAGGAGGGTTTTTTCAACACCCCATATAAATACATAAGCGGGTCTAAAATTTGCAAATGATTTGCAATTTTGTTACCTTTGTAATATCAGATAGTTGGGGGTAGGGACCCCCTATTTCCTGCAAGGGGTTTTTAATTTTGTTAGATCTGTTATGTCAGATAGTTGGTGGGGGATGGTTTTTTTGAAAATATCTAAAATTAAAAATTCCCTCCCCGCCGGAGGCTAAGCTGGGGATCTCGTTAGCTTCTTAATAACTTGTTTACGGTCTTTACAGATACTCCAGCCATTTTTGACAGCTCCCGCTGTGTTGCATGCGGGTTTTGTTTTGCTAGTTCGATTATTATTTTTTTTAATTCTAAAGATTTTTCCCGCCGAACGGCGATGCTTCGGTTCCTTCGATTTTCTCCCCATCGACGAAAACTTTCCGGTGACATGTGCTCCCATGTCCACTTGGCCACCGACTTTGCCGTCGCCCTTATTTCGCAATCTGGCAGGGGTTCTGCGAAATCATTGTATTTCCTGGCCTGACACTCAACCGTGTAATGCCAAAAATCATAATCAATCCAGTTCTGGCGGATCGCTCTATAAGCCCAATGGCGCAACCTTTCAAACAGAGTGCAGTTTCTGCCAAGTCCGATCTCCGGCAGGTTTTTTCTTCGGTCTTTGTAAGGTTCTAGATCGACGTAATCTGCAATCCAATTCAGATCGTAACTGTACGGCTGGAAGGTTTGTACAAGCCACTCGTCGTCCCGCAATGGGTTTTTAGCGATGAGTTTTGAATACCCAGGGTCGGCTTCAAGGGCTTTTGTCATTGCCACGTCTACGGCGCAGGCAAACCGATAGGCTTTTGAATCTTCGTATTGCTGCCATACGGGAGTTTCTAGGCCGTAGAAAAGATGAGCATGGCCGTTTTTAGGATTTGTAGCGATGATATTCGGGGCGGGACAGTTACGGTCGTACCAGTCAAAGGACGCTGTTTCCCTGTCCACGTCGTAGACAAGCCAGCGCAGGTCATATTCATTATTAGGTTGTATGTATTTTTTCTTTATAGCGTATGCCTTTGGTATCTTTTTAAGATATCCGAGTTCGTCAGTTGCATAAATAAATTGCGGTAGGGTCTTTTCAAAGTTTTCAATCTGTTGTATAATCATGGTATCTGTTTTTCCTTAAGGCCGTCTAGGAGTTCCCGCTCCGTTAAAGACGGCCTTTTTTTCAGATTTTGCTATATCTTAAGCCTTGATTAATTCGTTGTCTAGGTCATTTTGCCTTTGTTTTACGTTAATATTGGTTATTTTATACCAATCTAAGAGAATTTTGAGACACTCTGCGTCTTTGGCAGAGAATTCTTTACCTTCGATTATTTGTTTTATTATTTTTTCTTTTTCTGGATACTTGAGCAGCTCCCCGGCTATGATAAATTTTGCATGATTCATTTTTTTTCTTACTTCAAAGTTGTACATCGCTTCAATTTCTTTTAGTTTTCTTGATTCTTCTTCAAGTTTCCTTTTCAGCTTTTCTATCTTGTTAATACTCATGGTTTACCCCCTTTTTTATTATACTATTTTCGCTTATTTTGACAAGTTCTTGTTTTGTTTTTCTTGTATGTTCTTGACAATCTATTAAGTATAGCTTACGCTATACTTAATAGCGCACTTACGCATTGCCAGAAGGCAATGCAGTGCGCCAGCAGGGGCTCTGCCCCTACTGGACACCCCGCAAGGGGACCAGTCCCCTTGACCCCAAAAGATCCCACACACCGACCTAAGGGCCTACCGGAAAGGCCCGCCCGGTCGGTGTGTGGGAGGAGGCGCCGCTTTCTATGGCCATCTATCACCTGCACGTTAAGGTCCTGACCCGCAGCAAGGGCCACAGCGCAATAAAAGCGTCGGCCTATCGCTCCGGAACAAAGCTAAAAACACTTGACGGGACAACTGTAGATTATAGCAATCGTAAAGATATTATTACGCTCCCTATATATGGTAATAATTTGCCCGACTGGGCCACGGAGCGACAGACACTTTGGGAGTCTATCGAGCGGGCCGAGAAGCGAAAGGATGCAAGGCTTGCCCGCGAGATAGAATTTGCATTGCCGATTGAGCTATCTGAGAGGGAAAAGTTGGATTGCGTAGAAACTATGTCAAAGGTGTTTTGGGACAGTTTTTATATACCTGTCGATGTTGTGATACATAACAAACCCGACAACCCTCATGTGCATATGTTAATTCCGACCCGTGAACTTACACCTGATGGATGGGGAAAAAAGATTCGATGGATGGACAATAAAGAATTTGTTTTAGGTATAAGAAGAATTTGGCAAGATGTTGCTAATAAATATCTTGAAAGATACCAAAAAAAAATTGACCATAGGTCTTATAAAGAACGGGGCATTGATAAAGTGCCACAGAAACATCTAGGTAAAAAATTTTGGATTGAGATTAAAAAGGCAATTAAAATTGGTATTGATATAGTCCTAAATCAATTTGAAAATGAAAATAAAAAAACTGAACAGGATACCACAGCCCCGTTGCAGGTACCGCAACAGGAACCTGAGAGACTGCAACGGATACAGGAAAAAAAGCGGTCCCGGGACCGCGGAAGGGGGATAGAGTTATGACCGAAAAAGATTACGCGACGATGGCGGCTGCGTGCAGGCACCTGTCCCTGCGTCTCCAGTATCTGGATGAGGACATCACCGACGGCAAAAACTTGGACAAAATGTCAAAAAGTGA
>NZ_PTQW01000060.1 GCF_004343725.1 Treponema sp. J25 | reverse complement strand
AAATTTGTTGACAAATAGCGGCTCAGGCTCTACAGCGGCGGCTCGGTCCCGTACAATTGTTTGTACTTTTTTTTTAAGAACTCGTTTTCAATCTGGAGTTTGCCTATCTGCTTGTACAACTCCTCCTGCTTCCGCTCCAGCTCTTGGGCTTCTTTGTCTGTATCCCCTCACTCAAAAATACTACTGGCCCCCTCTACCAGTTCCTTCTTCCACAATGCTACCAGGACTGCTCCTACCTGGTAGGTAGTGGCAATCTCCTGGACCGTTTTCTCTCCCCGCAGCGCTTCCAGGGCCACTTTGGCTTTGAATGCCTTGTCGTACCGTTTCCTCATAGCTAGTACTGTATACCTCCCTCTTGCTCTATAAAAAGAGGGCTATTCATAAATACCACCCTTTTTACTGTCTAAAAATTCGGGCTCAGCATAGATGGAGATGCAGCCTGTATTCCAAACAGAACATAATTGACTGAGGTTATTGTAATAATTTTTGTTAAAAGAACAGTCATTAATGGAATACCAAAACATAATACTATAAAAGTCAGTATCTTTTTATTAACGATGAGTAGTTTCTTCATTTACCCTGGTTTGAATAGTCAGCTAATAAACTAATAACCATTTTTATATCATTTTCACTTACAAGAATCTTTACCTCAGATCCAAGATAAAACGAAGCTAGTTATCCGCCAGCTTGCGCTGACTCTTGAATAGTGAATACTCTTACATACTATTACTGAAAATTACTGCGCTGAATCAAGCTTATTATTAATTGTATCTACTAATACCATTATTTTCTTCCGCGCCCGCGGGGTCTGGCTAACATTTGCTTAAGCCGTGGTCCGTTATTGGCGCGCTTCCTTGCGTACACAAGAACCGTGACAATAGCCGAGTCAGGTTGAAGTAGTTGTTAGATGAAATTTTCTTCTTTATTTATTTTGAACTTAAATGATTTTGCAAGATCTGACATATTTTTATCAAATGTATACAAATAAAAGTCTGATGTAGGAATTAAGCTGCTAAATTCTAAAGCCGTAGCAATATGTATAGCGTCAAGAGTTTTACATTTTGCGATCTCTTTTCTTAAGACAATTATATTTTCAATATCTTCATCAATAATTCTAAAATTAACTTCTTTCAAGTATTCATTTAGTTCATTAATTTTTCTTGTTATCCAGCTTGATTCAAATTTTGCTTTATTATGTTCAAATGTTCTTCTTAATACTGTCATTGTTTCTAATTTCAGTAGGATTGAGCTCACTCTTATAGTGGCTTCATTCCATAAACTTAATGCCCTATCTTTACGTTTTTCATCAAGAAGAATTGCTAAAAGAATACTTGAATCAAAATAATACAACATTTTATGATTCTCGGTTTTCCTTATAAACTGATATCCAATCAATACCGGAAGGTGTTTCTGCTTTTAGTTGAATAGAATTGTTTCTTTTTGCTTTAATCAGCTTTCCAGCTGCAGCTAGTTTCTCCAACTCAATTTCAACATCAGTATTTGAAACTTCCTTTGAAGGTGAAGAGATTTCTGCTATAACCCGATTGTGTTCTGTAATAACAACTTTCTCACCATTCTTAACATATTGAAGGTACTGTGAAAGTTGATTCTTCAAATCTCTTACGCCAACTGCAATCATATGTATAATATATAGCCACAATGGCTACTTTGTCAAGGATGTTATAAGCGCCGAAGGCGTCCACCTAACATATTCTACCCTAGTTTTCCCTGGTATTCAAATCTTTTTCATCGCAGCTTGCATTGTTTATTATTCTAAAAATATTTGGCCCATTAAAGCGCTATTAGCTATTTGTTCTGTATACTTAATACTTATTGGGAAACACCGTCCTAATCGTATCCGGGAAGCCAGAAAAATGCTTGAAAATACCGCAGAATTCCACACGTCAGGAGCACGCCTTGCTGGCTGGCTTTTGTTGCGCCAGACTTTTTGCCTAAAAAACAGAACCATTGCAAATCTGCCAAAATTATAGACCGATTCTTTTTTCTAGCGGTTGCCAGTTATTCAGGAATTGACTAAAATCCCGATCAGGGGCTTCGAAACTACCATCTGCAATTGCTTCTTGCTCTGCTTTTCCTAAACCACGAGTTTCCCAACACTGACCATTTTCTGTGACCCAAACATAACTTTGGATTATGCCTGATGTATGACCTAACTTTTTGTACCGTTCAAGTAATTGCTCTGGCTCAATTATCACAAAATCGAAATCACGATGACTAAAACGATATAAAACCAAAACCCATAAATCTGCTTGCGATTTTTCAATTTTGTCGTACTTGAAAGTCCACCAGCCACCCGCCTTAATTTTTGAATTGATGCTTGATGGCGTATTTTTGCCACCACCTTTATTGCCTAAAAAATCTTTTGAGAACTTTACCTGCAAGGACACTGCACAAATTGAGTTTTGTGAACTCGATTTTGGATTGGTGACAAGTAAATCAATACCTGTGTCCCTTGTAGGCAACCAAATTTCCAAGCCTTTGAAGTTTTCTTCAAGGTGAGATGCTACAAGATATTCGCCCGCATGTATCGTGAAAATCGGTTTCACCTGTCTTCCTTTTATGCCCACAAACACTCTATCATTTTCTTTTTCATTTTTAATTTCAAAATAAGGATACGCTTTTAACCCCCGTAGAATTCCTCTTGTTCTATTCCCACAAGGGTACAGACTTGATTAAACACCTGCACTGCAAACTCATAAAATTCTCTGGCATCCTCTATGCTGGGTTTGCCTGCGGGAAGCAGCCCTAGTTCGCTGGGGTAGCGGGCATCAATGTAGAGTTCGTCTAATATCTGGATCAGGGTATCATTTACTTCAATCTCTGCTACACGCTATTTGTCAACAAATT
>NZ_PTQW01000059.1 GCF_004343725.1 Treponema sp. J25 | reverse complement strand
GATACTTTTTTCGTAGGGACCCTGAAGGGGGGTGGGCGGGTGTACCTGCATACGGTGGTGGACACCTATGGGAGCTATGCCTTTGGCTTTTTGCACACGACCAAGCAACCGGAGGCTGCGGTGGCGGTGGTACATAACGAGGTGCTGCCTTTCTACCAGACCCATGGGATTACCGTCAAAGCGATTCTCACCGACAACGGCCGTGAGTACTGCGGGACAGAGGCCCACCCCTATGAACTGTATCTTGCCCTGAACGATATTGAACACCGTCGGACCCAGGTTCGCCATCCTCAGACAAATGGTTTTGTCGAACGCTTCAACCGCACCGTTCTTGATGAGTTTTTTAGAATCGTATTTCGACAGAATCTCTATGAAAGCCTAGAATCCCTTCAAGAGGATCTAGACCAGTGGCTGCATGAGTATAACTATGAAAGGCCCCATCTCGGGTATAGGAACCAGGGACGTCGTCCCTGGGAAACGATAGACCTGTTCCTGAAAGGAACATTAAAACTGTAAATAAAGAAGGTTAGGAATACAATTTTTGATACCCAAATCATCTATAGTAATAAAACCAATTGTCTTTATAATTTTTTTCAAAATTTTCTTTTGAGTCAAATTCGATTTTAAGATTATCAGGAGTAATATAATTAAATTCATCATAAAGCTTTACCAAATTGAATAATTTCTCTTTTATTATCTTGCAAGCATCACTAGTATTTATTTCTTCTCTCTCTCTTTCTGTATTTGTAAGCACAACAAAGAACCCCATCGTATTATCAATTAACCAGAGACAATCTTTATCTACACTTTTTTTAATTTCTTCGAGTTCATCTTTTTTCACGGCACTTATTGCTTCATAGATAGCGGTGTTTTCAAAATTATCAAATGTTACAAAGGCTTCCTCAACATTTTTTATCTTCTTGGGATATAATTTCAAAAAAGCCTCCAGGCATTCATTTTGTTTATTTATATCAATTGTTAGCCTATCATCTACGAATTTATTAAAATCAGATCTTCTTTCAAGAATAATTGAGATTCGTGGAATTATTTTATTCTTAATTTTTTCATATTCGATTGATACATTTAAGACTTTCACAGAATATTTTTTATTAACCCAATCTATAAATGGAATAAATTCAGTCACGACCTTAACATTGCCCTTCTTTATTTCTTTTGCAAGTTTATAGGATTCGTCTCCAATTAAAAGCATCTATATCCTCTTTTTATTTATTTTCTACTTCCACATTCATAAAGTCCCCAATCAGCCACCTTTTTTCTCAGACAAATCTTTCACCATTCACCCTTCCCACACCAGTTTGAAATTAAAACCCACCAGTTTCCCTTCCTGAACACGCTGTACAAAGGGATCGGTCACAAAAACATTTTGTAGTGGCAACTCGGGCAATTTAAACACGGTCAAACCTTTAAGACGTTCCGGATAAAAACAATATCTAATCACCCGCATAATTCGTCCACTGCTCTCAAACCGCTTAAGCTCGTAATGATCAAGCTCAAGAGCCTACACGGTGGTTGTTACGTTAAACGCAAAATATGGTTCTTCACAGTTAATACAATCCAATTTGACAAGCTCACCATTGGCAATGAGCAATTCATTCAATACAGAAACTGCCCGCTTGCTGAATACTGGAATATGTGAGGCCAGAGAGGGAAAGTCGCTTTTTGGTAGATCTTTATTCATCTCATCATCACGCAAAATCTTAACACGAAGTCTTACCGAAGGATTAGTAAGTTGGGACCCATTAAATTCTCGATATATTTCAAAGGCCCCGTTATCTACAGGAATAAGATTCTGATAGTTATTTGCATCGGCTGCCATGATATACACTTTCATACAATTCTCCTCGAACTTTTTTACTTCAATATTATAGAAGAAAATTTTTAGAAATCAAATAAAAAGGGCACCGAAAAGCTCCCTTTTGCTTTTCAGTGCCCCCTACATAGCTGTTTTTTCTTGTTTTATCGGGAGCTACTTCTACTTTTCGTATACACATCGAAACAGACCGCCGCAAGAAGGACAAGCCCTTTGATGGTCTGCTGCCAATCCACACTTACCCCCATGATGGACATCCCGTTATTCAAAACCCCCATCACAAGGCCACCTACAATAGTTCCCACTACCGTACCGATACCACCTGAAGCAGAGGCGCCTCCGATAAAGCAGGCGGCGATAGCATCAAGCTCAAAACCGGTTCCCGCTTTAGGGGTAGCCGCATTCAGACGTCCTGCGACCACAAGCCCCGCGATTGCAGAAAGGAGTCCCATATTGGCATACACCCAGAACATCACCCGCTGGGTCTTTACCCCCGACAATCGGGCAGCCTTTTCGTTACCCCCCAGAGCATAAATATGACGGCCCGCTACCGTTTTCTTCGTAATAAAAGTGTATAAAGAAATCAATACAAAAAGAACAATCAGAATAATAGGTATCCCATTATAGGCCGCCAGGTTAATCGTAAGGGCATTAATTGCCACCACCACTAAAATAATTTTCAACAATTCCAATCCCAGGGGAAGCACTTCAAAATCGTACCGCTTCTTTTTCGCCCGGTTGTACAACTGACTAATCACAAAGGCAATAGAAAGAAGGATTCCAATAAGAACCGCAATTGCATTGAGCCCCCCAATTTGCCAATCCCCTGGAAGATAACCCGCCGCTATATTCTGAATCGACTTATCAAAGGGGGCCTTGGTCTGACCTTTTAGGATAACCATGGTAAGCCCCCGGAAGATAAGCATCCCCGCCAGGGTTACAATAAAAGGAGGAATCCGTAAAAAGGCAATAAAAAAACCATGAAACGAACCAACCGCTAGACCAATAAGGAGCGTAATGGTCACCCCAAGTGGGACGGGAAGTCCCATATCAATCATAAGGACCGCCGAGACAGCCCCTACGAAGGCGACCACCGAACCCACCGATAGGTCTACATTACCGGTAACAATACAGAGGAGCATGCCCACTCCCAGGATGAGCACATAGCTATTCTGCAACACCAGGTTCGTCACATTCATGGGTTTAAAGAGGATACCCCCTGTCAGGATCTGGAAAAAAACCATGATGAATAAGAGGGCAATAACCATCCCATACTGACGAACATTACTCTTAAAAAATGATGTGACACTTCCCATATTCTGTTATCCTCCCCTATCCTGCCAGGCTTTGTCGTTCACGTCGTTGATGTGCCATAATAATTTTCATGATGTTTTCTTGGCTTGCCATCTCGCGGGAAAGTTCTCCTGCAATTTCCCCTTCGGTTACTACATAAATCCGATCGCACATGCCCAGGAGTTCAGGCATTTCCGAAGAAATCATTAAAATAGCCTTTCCCTCTGCGGCAAGCCGATTAATAATCGTATAAATTTCGTACTTCGCTCCCACATCGATACCCCGGGTAGGTTCATCCAGGATGAGCACATCCGGATTTGCCATGATCCATTTTCCCAAAACAACCTTTTGCTGGTTTCCACCGGAGAGGTTCTCTACCCGTTGATCAAGGCCTGCACACTTAATTTTGAGGGAATCCCGGAATTGTCCAGCCAGGGTTGTTTCTTTTTCTTCGTCGATTACGCCAGCCCGACTGATACTCTTAAGACTCGAAAGAGAAATATTAGTACGAATATCATTAATGAGCACAAGGCCATAGTTTTTTCTATCTTCCGTAACGTAGGCAATTCCCTCCCGAATCGCATCGCTGACGGTATGGACCGTAATTTTCTTACCATTTTTATATAGTGTACCTTGATGATGTACCCCGTAGGAACGCCCAAAAATACTCATCGCAATTTCCGTCCTACCTGCTCCCATAAGACCCGCAAAACCTACTACTTCGCCTTTTCTCAAATAAAAACTCACATTCTTTATGACGGCCCGTTCTTCATTTGTAGGATCGTACACGGTGAGCCCCTCGACCCTAAACACTTCCTCTCCAATGGTCACATGACGAGCAGGGTAGCGATCCACAATTTCCCGACCTACCATGCTTTTAATAATGCGGTCCTCGTTTACTTCTCCTTCGCTATTTCTTAATGTTTCAATAACCTTGCCATCCCGGAGCACCGTTATTCGGTCGGCCACTCGGGTAACTTCGTTCAATTTATGGGAAATAAGAATACTCGTAACTCCGTGATTCTTTAATTCAAGAAGAAGATCCAGCAACTTATTACTTTCTTCATCATTGAGGGCAGCAGTAGGCTCATCTAAGATTAAAAGTCGCACATTCTTGGAAAGGGCCTTGGCAATTTCTACCAGTTGTTGCTTTCCCACCCCAATATCAGCAATAAGGGTGTTGGGGTTTTCCAGAAGCCCCACCTTTTTAAGAAGTTTCTTAGCTTCTACGATCGTATCATCCCAGTCGATAATTCCCTGCTTTGCCCGTTCATTTCCTAAAAAGATATTTTCTGCTATTGAAAGATAGGGGATAAGGGCTAATTCCTGGTGAATGATGACAATCCCCGCGGCTTCGCTATCCTTAATATCTCGAAATTTGCATTCTTCCCCTTTAAAATAAAAGGCCCCTTCATAGGAACCATGGGGATATACCCCACTGACGATTTTCATCAGGGTCGATTTACCGGCCCCATTTTCGCCTACTAAGGCATGGATTTCATCATCGAATACGGTAAAACTCACATCACTTAAGGCTCGCACCCCGATAAAATCTTTGGTGATGTGTTTCATTTCCAGAATCGGCTGTGCCATCGATTTCACCTTATACTGTAGTACAGAAAAGAATCCCCTGCCAGTACAATTGTTACCAGCAGGGGCTTCCCCAACCATTTTCAGGTCGGGGACTATCAAAGAGTTACTTTAACTGGTCTTCCGTGTAATACCCGCTTCCAATAAGAACCTCTTTATAGTTGGTGATATCCACCGAAACGGGCTCACAGAGATACGAGGGAACTACTTTCACCCCATTGTTATAGGTAGTAGTATCATTCACGGGGGCTGGTTTCCCCTGGAGCACCGCATCAACCATATCCGCCGCCTTTTCTGCTAGAACCCGGGTATCCTTAAAGATGGTATGAGCCTGTTCACCCGCAATAATCGATTTAACCGAAGGAATCTCCGCATCCTGACCGGTTACAATGGGAAGCTTTTTACCACCCCGTCCATACCCCACGCTCTTAAGGGCAGAAAGGACTCCAATGGAAATTCCGTCATACGGAGAAAGTACCGCATCCAACTTAGCATTGGTGTAATAGGCCGTAAGAATGTTATCCATCCGCTGCTGGGCGGTAGCCCCATCCCAGCGGAGGGTCGCTACCTTAGCAAATTCAATCTGACCAGAGCGAACCACCAGTTGGCCTTTTTCGATATAGGGCTTTAGCTGATCCATCGCGCCATTGTAGAAGAAGTAGGCATTGTTATCGTCAGGAGAACCGGCAAAAATTTCGATGTTATAGGGTCCCTTTCCTTCTTTAAGGCCCAGCTTTTCTACGATGTAGCTTCCCTGTTGGACCCCAACCTTGTAGTTATCAAAAGTAGCATAATAGTCCACATGGGGAGTATTGCGAATCAGCCGATCATAGGCGATAACCGGGATCTTTGCAGCCGCCGCTTTTTTAAGAACATTAGTAAGGGATTCACCATCGATAGAGGCGATTACGAGACAGTTCACTCCCTTGGTAATCATATTCTCCAATTGGGCAATCTGAGCATCGATGTTATCTTCCGCATACTGGAGATCCACCTTATACCCCCGGCTTTCCAGGATCTTCTTCATGTTACCCCCATCCTGGATCCAGCGCTGGGACGATTGGGTGGGCATGGCGATCCCTACAAAGAGGGTCTTCTTACCCCCTGCCTGTCCCCCCTTACCGCAGGCCACAAAACCCAATGCCACGATGAGGACCAGGGCAAGGCTGATACTACCGAGTTTCTTCATACCTCCACTCCTTTGTATAAAGTTTTGTATTCGACCGTTTAGAACAATTGTATACGTACACATAATGGTCGAATACTTTCGTTTATGAATGAATCGTACACTTGCTTTTTCAATCTGTCAAGAAAAATTTGCGTGTACGATTACATTTTCAGGGCATGGTTCAATAGCTTTCCCCAAAAAGCCTTACGACTATACAGTCTGTGGAAGACTGGTTTTGAAAGATAATTTTTTGCAAAAATGAAATGCGCCTGCCCCGTTTTTCAGGAGCTATCATCGCAATTAAAGGCTCGTTTTTCACAAAAAATCGAAAAAGAGGAGTCCCGCCTAACCTCTTTCTTGAGTTTTTTCCCTTTCTCGTTGCCCTTCTTGAAATACCGGTGTATAGTACCTACATGTTCGCTATTGAACGGATCAATCTGATACAAAAGTACCTGCGGGAACACCAACAGGTAGATGTAAAGACCCTTCGGGAGTTGCTCAACGTATCGGAAGTGACGATCCGGCGGGATCTGGAAAAGCTCGAACAGGAAGGGTTTCTTCTGCGAACCCACGGAGGGGCAATTCTTACTGATTCGGTCTCCCTGGTATCCACTCGACCGGGAACGGGAACCACCGAATACAGTGAAATTGGAAAAATTGCTTCCCGTCTTATCCAGGAAGGGGAGTTTATTTTACTTTTAGCGGGAAATCTTACCCGACAGCTTGCCCGCTTTCTTTTTCAATTCTCCCAGATTACGGTGCTTACCAACGATATCGTCATTGCGGGAGAAATCAGTGCTACTCAGAAAAATCGCTGCGTTCTTTTAGGCGGTGAGGTCTCCGGACAAGACCAGGCTGTATACGGGACCCTTACCCTGGATGATCTTGAACGTTTCCATGTGGATCGGGTTTTTGTAGAAGTCGATGGAGTTTCACGGGATCTTGATTTATCGGTCACCACCCAGGAAAAGGCCCTTCTCATTCGTTCTGCTCGCCAACGAACTGGGGAACTGGTTATTCTCTGTGAGGCAGAGGGATTTTATAAGAACGCTTTTTTTTCTTTCGGTAAAGCCCGAAGTGGTGATATAATGGTCACGGATCGTCATGTTTCGGATGAGGTAAAACAACATTTATTCAATGCCAATATTAAACTGTTTACTACTATTGACATTTACGAGGGGACCCCATGAACGTTCAAGAACCACTCTTTGTGGTAGAGGGACTCTCTAAAAAAATTAATGAGGATTTTTCCTTAAGAGAGCTTTCCCTCTCCCTGTATCCAGGATCTGTTCATGTTCTCGTTGGAGAAAATGGGTCAGGAAAAACGAAATTCCTTCATCTATTGTGCGGTATAGAAAGACCAGATTCTGGAAGCATGCGATTTTGCAACAGGCCGTACGCTCCCCGGGATATCACCGATGCCCGAAAAGCAGGAATCCTTTTTATTGGCCAGGATGTACAGCTCTTTGAAAATCTTTCAGTAGCGGAAAATCTCTTTTTTGATAATTATCCCCGCACTCTCTTGGGAGCCATTGATATTCCCCGGATGATCCAGCAAGCCCGCCGACTTTTAAAAGAGCTTTCCATCGATCTGGACGTGAATGTACCGGTTCGAAAGCTCGGTTATGCCCAGCGGCAGCTCCTTGCCGCGGCCCGATCCTGTGTAAAAGCCTGGAAACTGGTAGCCTTTGACGAACCATCCGCAGCCCTCGCGGAACCGGAACGGGCCATTCTTTTTACCATTATTAAACGACTTACCCAACAGGGAACCAGTGTGCTCTATGTATCTCACCGGATCGATGAAATTTGCCGCATTGGGGACTATGTCAGTATTATCCGTCAGGGACGTCTCATCGATACCCGTTCCCGGGGAACGGTGAATGAGTCGGTGTTGGTACATCTATTAACAGGGAAGATTTTCACCGAACGGTACCCCCGCTACAAACAGGGACGAGGGGCTCCCCTTCTGGAAGTACAAAACCTGAGCTGTGGGGCTCTCCTCAAGAATATTTCCTTTACTGTTCATGTGGGGGAAATTCTAGGCATTACAGGACTCATGGGATCCGGGAGAACCCTCCTGGCTCACTGCCTTGTTGGAGATGTACCAGGCTCAAGTGGACGCCTTTTGTTATCGGGTCAGGAAGTACACTTTTCCTCCCCCGAAGAGGCACTTCAGTATGGGGTCGCCCTTATCCCTGAAGATCGGAATGAAAATGCTATCCTACATCATCAGGATTTAACATTGAATATGACCATTGCCGCCCTTCCCCAATATCAGACAGTGACCGGACTCCACAATGCAACCCTTTACAAAAACATTAAAAAATATGCCGAACGAATCGGCTTACGCTCTATAAAACCTGAAGATATCCCTGACACGTATTCGGGGGGTAACCAGCAAAAGGTAACCCTTGCTCGCTGGATCGCCAAACGGGCGCGGATTTACATCATGGACGAACCGACCCGAGGAATCGATGTTTCTTCCAAGGTAGACATTTATAATGTAATGGCCGACATTGCCGCAAAAGGAGGGGCTATCATCCTTTTTTCTTCCGATTTAGAAGAAATCCTTGGCATGTGCGATCGGATACTCATTCTTACCGAAGGAAGGATGATCGGCCCCATCCCTAAAGAGGAAGCAAGCCAGGAGATGATTCTCCGGCTCGCCACAAGCGGTACCTGAGCACCCCAAAAACACGCGTAAGAAGCAGGGCTTTCTGGTACTGTTCACGGTACTTAAACAGGAAACGAAGGACTTCTCCATTTAATTTCTTTACCAATACAAACAATGCACATGAATGTGGTGTAAGCCTCATTCCCTATCTAAATATTTCCTGTAGAAAGGATCGCAGACCCTCTTTCCAGACCGGCCAATCATGGGCTCCCTGCATAGTCTTATATATATGAGGGATTTTTTTATCCAACAAAAATTGATGAGCTTTTTCTGAAACAGAAAGCAAATAATCCGATTCACCGCATAAAATCCATATGAGTTGTTTCTTGGGACTATCCACTTTAAATTTATTCACATCCGTATTCGGGGCAGGAGAAAAGGCTCCTACCCATGCAAACATATCAGGGTTACCCAGGCCAATATTTAAGGCCTGTCCCCCTCCCATCGAAAGACCGCATATGCCCCGGTAATCCCGCACCCCATACACAGAGTATTTATTTTCGATAAATGGGATAAGATCCTTAAAGAGGTCATTTTCAAAATTGGCAAAGGCTGCCTGCGCTGTGGGATTAAACATATCCTGAGGAACCGAATCGGGATTCATGGCCCGGCCATTAGGGAACACCAGGATTACCGGTTGAATTAATTTTTGATTGATAAGGTTATCCACTATTTCTTTCGGAGAACCATACAGAATCCACTCGTCCTCCGTTCCACCAATGCCATGCAACACATAGATTATGGGATATTTTTTTGTAGGAACATAATCAGGGGGCAAATACACATTGCAATATCTATCAACCCCTGTGGTTTTAGAAAAATATTTTTCTTTTATCATAGCACCCCCTTTTTGTACTGGTTTGTTTGCTTGGGAAGAAAAGAATACAATTACCCCTAATACAAATAATGACCAACCAAGATGCCAATTCAATCTAATCTTTTTCATTGGTTTTTTCCTTTATTCTTTTACCCCACCGACGGTAAGACCGATGACGAAGTACCGCTGCAGGAAGGGGTAGATTACCAGGATAGGGGCCGCCGCAACCACAGTGATGGCCGCCCGAATACTGGCGGGGGTCACAATGCTGGCGGCATAGTCCTTGGCCATCCCCATGGCCCCGACATCGGCCGCACTCCGCGCCTGGTTCTGACTCGAGGCAAGGAACTTCATCAGCTCATACTGCAACGTCGACAGTTCCTGCCGCCCCGACGCAAAGATCATCGTATCAAACCAGGCGTTCCAGTTCCCTACCGCCACAAATAGGGCCACCGTCGCCAATACCGGCGTAATCAGCGGAAACACTATCCGCAAAAAAATCCGGAAATCCCCCGCCCCATCAATCCGCGCCGATTCCACAAGACTATCCGGAATCGTCCCGATGTAGGTCCGGATCACTATAAAGTTAAAGGCATTCACCAGCCCGGGAATCACATACACCCAGAAGCTATTGATGAGCCCCAGACTCCGAATCAAAAAGTAGTACGGTATTAACCCCGCACTCACGTACATCGACAGAATCAAAATAAACGTATACTGCTTGCGCAGCACGTATTCCTTCCGGCTCAGCGCATAGGCCAGCATACTCGTCAAGAAAATGTTCCCCACCGTGGACAACACCGTCCGTGCCACCGACAC
>NZ_PTQW01000058.1 GCF_004343725.1 Treponema sp. J25 | reverse complement strand
TCCCTTTCACTGTGAAAGGAGGTGATCCAGCCGCACCTTCCGGTACGGCTACCTTGTTACGACTTCACCCTCCTCACTAGACGTACCTTCGACAGCGTCCCCCCTCGCGGGTTAGACTACCGGCTTCGGGTACCTCCAACTCGGATGGTGTGACGGGCGGTGTGTACAAGGCCCGGGAACGTATTCACCGCGCCGTGCTGATGCGCGATTACTAGCGATTCCACCTTCATGAAGTCGGGTTTCAGACTTCAATCCGAACTACGATCGGCTTTTTGCGCTTTGCTCTCGCCTCTCGGCTTCGCATCGCTCTGTACCGACCATTGTAGCACGTGTGTAGCCCTGGACATAAGGGCCATGATGACTTGACGTCATCCCCACCTTCCTCCGGTTTGTCACCGGCAGTTCCGCCAGAGTCCCCAGCATTACCTGTTGGCAACTGGCAGTAGGGGTTGCGCTCGTTGCGGGACTTAACCCAACACCTCACGGCACGAGCTGACGACAGCCATGCAGCACCTGTACGGCGGTGTCTTGCGACACAGCGGTATCTCTACCGCCTTCCCCCGTATGTCAAACCCAGGTAAGGTTCCTCGCGTACCATCGAATTAAACCACATGCTCCACCGCTTGTGCGGGCCCCCGTCAATTCCTTTGAGTTTCACCCTTGCGGGCATACTCCCCAGGCGGTACACTTAGCACGTTTGCTTCGGCACTGAGCCACTCGGCCCAACGCCTAGTGTACATCGTTTATGGCGTGGACTACCAGGGTATCTAATCCTGTTTGCTCCCCACGCTTTCGCGCCTCAGCGTCAGTCATCAGCCAGAAGCTCGCCTTCGCCACCGGTGTTCTTCCAGATATCTACAGATTTCACCCCTACACCTGGAATTCCAGCTCCCCTTCCGTGACTCTAGTACCGCAGTTCCCAGCGCAAGCCAGAAGTTAAGCCCCTGGTTTTCACGCCGGGCTTGCAGTACCGCCTACGCGCCCTTTACGCCCAATAATTCCGAACAACGCTCGCCCCTTACGTGTTACCGCGGCTGCTGGCACGTAATTAGCCGGGGCTTATTCACCGACTAACGTCATCGTGAGGGCATTCCCTCCCCCACTTATTCTTCATCGGCAAAAGGACTTTACAACCTTTCGGCCTTCGTCGCCCACGCGGCGTCGCTCCGTCAGACTTTCGTCCATTGCGGAATATTCTTAGCTGCTGCCTCCCGTAGGAGTCTGGGCCGTATCTCAGTCCCAGTGTGGCCGTACACCCTCTCAGGCCGGCTACCCATCATCGCCTTGGTGGGCCGTTACCTCACCAACTAGCTAATGGGACGCGGGCCCATCCATTGGCGGAGCCAAAGCTCCTTTCTTTGCAAAGCCACAGCTTCGCAACCACATTCGGTATTACCCACTATTTCTAGTGGCTATCCCCATCCAATGGGCAGGTCACCCACGCGTTACTCACCAGTCCGCCGCTCTAGGCTGTATTGCTACAGCTTGCCGCTCGACTTGCATGCTTAAGACGCGCCGCCAGCGTTCGTTCTGAGCCAGGATCAAACTCTCCATCATATATTCTTACGGGCCGAAGCCCGAAAGATATCTCCGGAGTACCTCCCGTACGCTCTCCGTAACCCCCAGCGCTCCCGCACCAGAAGTTACTCCTCGCTGCATTCGCTACCCTTCGCAGAATAGCGCTCTACTCCCTTCCCTCAATCTCCCAAAGATCCCGGTATCCGCCACTCTCGCAGCTTCTACCCCTATCGCTAGCAACTCTCGTGCCAGCTTGGCTCGCCACCCTCACAGGCGACGTCGCCGAATCTACCACATCTCATTTCGCTTTGTCAAGCGCTTCTTGTCACTTTTTTTTCGCTTCCACTTATCGGTCCTGTCCAGAACAACTTCACTAAACCGCACAAAACCGCATCAGATCGCTTTATCTGCTTGACTTTGCAACACTCACCCGCCCTGCTGTCAGGCGGCGAGTGTTACCATACTACATCTCTCTACTCCCTGTCAAGGGTTTTTGAAA
>NZ_PTQW01000057.1 GCF_004343725.1 Treponema sp. J25 | reverse complement strand
AAGGTTCAGCGGGTTGTGTACTTAAATCCATCCAATGAGACCAAGAAAATAATTCATAAAAAGGGTGCATAAATAGGTGACAAATTTGTTGACAAATAGCGGGCTTCCTCTGTGATGAGGGCGACCAGAAGGGACGCCCCATTGGGGAGTTGGAACGGACAATTTTGGTAAGCCCCCTCTACAGCGTGGAGACCCTTTCGGGGCTCAGTTTTTCTACCATGACCAGTAGTCTTGGTAGGGCTATCATGATCCCCGTCAATGGGACAGTAACTTTAAGCGAAGATGCATCCCTCACTATTGAAGCATCCAGTGGTTCTAGTCTTCCTACTGGTTTAACCTCCCGAGATTTTACCCTTTCTGTTTCAAACGATGGAAAGGCTATACTGGTGAGCCCTTTGGTAGAACTTTATGGTAAAGAATTTTCAATGAAACTTACGATTCAGGGTATTAGAACTGCCACCTGCCATGTTCCTATGGAACAAACCTTTACGGTTACCTGCCAGAAAGCTCTCATAGCCGTAGATGGTTTACTGGATACCAACTGGACTAGTTCATCGGTGGCGGTATTTCAGGATACGCAGGGGGATGGGAGTGCCGGTAGTTGGAGTCAAAGTGGAATTGATATTCATACCCTTCGGGTAACCAGTGATCCCAACTATTTGTATGTGTCCCTTGCGGGGTACCTCGGGGTAAATTGGAATGATGGAATTCTTATTCTCATTGATAAGGCCTCGGTCAATGAGGTAGGGAGTACTGATGTCGCTTCTGTGGTAAGTACCGCAGGGGCGGCCCTCCCGGCGGCAACGAGTTCTTTTCCCAATGGGGAGCCAGATATCTATTTCTGGCATAAACCGGGTTTCCAGGATGATGCGGGTAACGGGGCGGGGATCCTCTTTGGAAAGTCCGGTTCATCCTGGGGGAAAGTGGCTGAATTCTGGTGTCCCTGGAGTTCCCCTTCAGGTTTCTCCTTGGCTCCTGTGGGCTGGACCCAATCGGCCCCACCTACTTTTGTAGAGTATGCTTTCCCTCTGTCGGCCCTTGGCCTTTCTTCGGGGGATACCGTTCGGGTTATTGCGGTTCTTTCCTCTAACTGGTCCGGTACCGCTTATGCCACCGACACGGCCCCTGATATGATGGTCAATGATACTCATGATACGGCCACCTTTGATTTTGCTCAGGGACTTTCCTATACCATTGGAGAGACCAGTGGCACGGTGACCCTTGCGGTTCCTGCGGCCCCAGCCTGGATACGGATTCGTTCGGTAACTACCGATAGTATTAGTCTTTCCTGGCAATCCGTGTATGGGGCTACTTCGTACCAACTCCTCCGCTCTTCCTCTGTAACCGGTCCCTTTACGGTGGTCGCTTCTTCCATTACCGGTAGCACCTATACTGATACGGGCCTTAGTTCTAATTCTACCTACTACTACCAGGTACAAGCGGTAAATGAAAGCGGTGTGAGTGGGGTTTCACCGACTGTGGCCGGAAAAACGAATTAGGAGGGAACCTTATATGAGAGGGAAATTACGGAATTCGACAAAATATGATGGAAAAAATCGGCGCCCCCTGTTTGTTCACACTTATTTTAGGACGTATTGCGGGGTGTTCTTGGGGATAATCCTTGGGCTTGGGGGACTCGTCTCCTGCACCCTTCCGGCGTATCATGATGGGGGAAGCACCAATCTTACCTCGTATGAGCAATTGAATATTGCCCCTCTTTCGGTGAGTATACCGGCAGATTTTATCCGGGGCGTGGATGTTTCGATGGTACAAGAGATAGAAGAGCTTGGGGGTGCCTACTATGATGGGAATAACCAACGAAGGGATCCCCTGGCGATTCTTAAAGATGCAGGGGTGAATTGGGTGCGGTTACGCCTATGGAATAATCCCCGGAATAGTACGTATACGAGTGTTAACTATGGTCATAACGATATTGGTCGTACCGTCGCCATAGCCCGTCGCGCAAAGGCCCTGGGATTGAAGGTCCTGTTGGATTTTCATTACAGTGATACCTGGGCCGATCCAGCCCAACAGGTTGTACCTGCTTCCTGGGCTTCCTATACGGACATACAGGACCTGGCAGACGCTCTGTACGATTTTACCTATACCACGATTCAGACCCTTACTACCGCTAATGCTGTTCCTGACATGGTCCAGATCGGAAACGAAATCGATAGTGGCATGCTTTTTAACTGGGGGAAGCTCAGCGAATCCACTGGGCCTGCCAATCTGGGAGTACTCCTTGATGCGGCATCCGATGCGGTTCGAGCCGCAGCCCCACAGGCTAAAATCATGATACACCTTTCCCGGGGGGGACGGGATCTGAGCGGACTTACCTCCTTTTTTGATCGCTATGCAACCCACGGAGGAACCGCTGCTACGGTACGAGAAATTGATTTTGATATAATCGGTCTTTCCTACTATCCCTATTATGCAAGCCATGGAACGGTAACTCAGCTCAAAAGTAATATAGAAAATTTAAAAAGCCGTTATGGTAAGAATGTTCTCATAGCTGAGACAAGTTACGGCTGGACTACCGGTTACGGAGACTCCACAACCAATGTGTTTTGGGAAGATGATGAAGAAGTGGCCGCCACTAACCTGACAGGCCAGGGTCTTACCTTCGCGACTCGTTCAAATGGAACTACCCTCTATTTCCCGGCGACTATTGAAAATCAGGCCGCTTTCATACGGCTTATGATAGGATCTAGTGCAGAAAAGGGGGCCCTTGGAATTTTCTATTGGGGTGGGGATTGGATACCCGCCTTAGGTGTAGGGAGTACCTGGGAGAACCAGGCCCTGTTTGATTTTAACGGCAAGGCTCTTCCTTCTCTTACAGCCCTTGGTGTCCGGGGAAATAATTAGTGAGGTTTTGAGGGAAATCATTAAAGATAAAAAGCGTTATTAAAAGAAAGGGAAAAACACCTAAAAAAACTGCGCTGTTTTGAACGTTTGCCGATGGGAAAAAAGAATAAAAACGGGGGCTTCTCGCTGATATGAACAGAAGCTCCCTTTCTAAAGGCAATGATCATGTCCTTTGTTCTGAGGGGTAAACTATCATCAGAGAATGGGTAACGTCTTTATTGCGTTTTTACAATCCCTCTCTTGTTCATATTGGGTGAAGGTGGTATTCATACAACGATGAAACATAAAAAAACGACCCAGTCGGATGTGGCTCGGCGAGCGGGGGTAAGTCGCAGTATGGTTTCCTATGTACTTAACGGGACCGATGCGGCGATTGCCCCTGAAACGCGGGAGCGAATTCTTAAGGCTATTGAAGAACTAAATTATCGCCCTAACACATTTGCCCAGGCCCTTCATAGAGGAGCTTCAGGGAACCTGGCGGATAAGCAGATTGGCATTGTCATGTGTGATGTGGACCGCTTTCTTCGTCCCTACTATGCGGAGATTCTGGCGGGAATCCACCAGGCGGCCCATCGAAATCGTTACCACATCCGTTTTATCCGTTTTTTTGAAGAATTAAAAGATCCCGTGCTTTTTAATAAACTTGTTCATCCGGAAGAGGTGAATGGGCTTATCCTTCTTTCTCTCGATCAGGTACTCCAAGGGCCAGAAGATCGACAGGTAATTGAACGGATTAAGACTCGGATAGAACAGGTGGTCTGTGTAGAATGGAAATACGACGGCCTTCCCTCCGTTTCCTTTGATCGTCAGGATGCTATGTACCGGGCGGTGGTCCATCTTTTACATAAGGGGTATAGAAAAATATTTTATATTGGAGAAATTGATAACCGAACCTTGGGGTACAAGCAGGCTCTTATGGAAGATCAAAGAACATCTTCCACGGATTTTTATATTGATAACGCCAATAATATGACCAGTGGGTACGAAGCGGCCCAGCGGCTATATCATGAAGAGACCTTTCAAAGGTTGCTTCAGCAAGGAGAATCCTCTCCGACAGAACGGCCGGCGATTTGTGCGGGTTCTGATGAGGTGGCGATTGGTATCCTGCGTTTCCTTCATGAAAAGAATATTATGGTTCCCCGGCAGGTAGGCCTTATCAGTATGGATAACATTGAGATGGCAGCCTTTGCAAATCCTCCTTTAACTACCATCAATGTGCAAAAACGGGGCATGGGAGAACAGGCGGTAGAACTGCTGATTCGGGGACAGGCCAGACAAGGTGCTCAAGCGGTAACGGTTCTCTTGCCGACTTCCCTTATAGAAAGAAATTCCTGTTAGCAGTATTATACGAACATGGCTGATTTGTATGGAATAAACAAAAACGATAAAGGGAAGAACTTTTTTCTTGATGAGGGCGATTTTCACTCTCTGAAAAAAAAGAAGGCGAGCCGGTTACTACAGGGTGGTATCGTGTTGGGCCTCTTTTTCTTCTTGATTTTGGGGGAGACTTCCTGCACAACCCAGCCTTCTCCTGCGGTCTCGCTAGAAAATCCCCTCCAGGGTTCTTTTACTCTCAAAAGTGCCGAAGCTATGACCAGTGGCGAAGCCCTTTTGATTGCGGGCGTATTCGAGATAAGTAATACAGCCTCTCAGGAAATTTTTGTTACGGAGTCCACGGTGGAAATTACCGTAGAAGATAGAAATCACCGGGTTTCAACCATCACCGTTCCTCTTTCTCCGTCTGGGAATCCACAGGCCCTTAAGGCGGGGGCCTCCTCTCTGTATCCCTTTTCTGCTTCGGTTAAGGTTCGTGACCTTACTCCTGATGAGGGAGGGAATTTCTTGTGTCACCTTACCGGGCGGGGATTATGGGAAAGTGGCAAAAACTCTCTCTCCCATCCCTTCAAGGTCTCCCAAGCCTATTCCGTGAAGTGGCTACGGGCGCCGGAACTTCGAATTCTTTCGTTAGCGGTAAAACAGGCGGAACTGGTTAATACCCGTTTTCGGATACGTCTTTCAGTGTATAATCCAAACGGGTTTCCCCTTACTATTTTTCGTATGCGGTATGAACTTTTTGGCAACGGGCGTCCCTGGGCCGATGGCTTTATGGAAAAGATCTATACCGTTCCTTCTGCCCAGACTACCGAGGTGGATGTCTTTGTGGTCATGAATTTTATCGATATGGGGCGGGACCTTTTTAATCAGGTACTTACCATGAAGGATGTCTCCTATCGTTTTGCGGGAACCCTTCAGCTTGCTACGCCCCTGGAAAGCCAGCCTCCTTTCTCGTATGCCTTTAATCTTGAAGGTTTTGCTCCGGTGGAACGATAAAAGCCATTTCTACCACCCTGTTTTTGATGGCGGTCTGCTTCAGGCTCAGGTAAGGGGCCGGTACGGTGGTATTCAAATCTGGCCCCTTATGCGATTGCGGGTTCCTCTCACGTATCCCTTTTCTCAGAATGTTTTAAAATTCTAACAAATAGAGAAAATATGCCTTCTCAAAAGCGGTAAGGGCCAGTATATTTAAACTATACCCTACTAGGAGGATGCTATGGCCTATCATGAGCCGGTGGAATTGCTGGACGAAAAGACCCGGAATATTTCCCGGGCTATAACCAGTTTAAAAGAAGAACTAGAGGCCGTGGACTGGTACAACCAGCGGGTTGCGGCCTGTCAGGACCCACAACTCCGGGCGATTTTGGCCCACAACCGAGACGAAGAAATTGAACATGCCACGATGATTCTGGAGTGGCTCAGGCGAAACATGGATGGCTGGGATGAACAATTACGAACCTATCTTTTTACCGAAGGGGACCTTACCCAGCTAGAAAATGCCGCTGAAGAAGGGGGTACTTCCCTGTCCAGGGGAAGTCTTGGTATCGGGAACCTCGAATAATGAGGAGGGATTGTTATGGATATTTTTAAACGGGAACAGGCTCCTATAGCCTCCGTAGCATGGAATGAAATAGATAACCGGGCCCGTCAGGTGCTGATGGGTCATTTGACGGCCCGGCGTATTCTTCACGTTCGGGGCCCCCTGGGCTGGAATTATGCGGCCTTGCCAGAGGGACGGCTTTCTATCTTGCAGGAAAGCCCCGTTGCAGGAGTGCGGTGTGGGGTTTATCAGGTCCAGCCTCTGGTGGAAACCCGGGTTTCCTTTAAGCTTGATCGGTGGGAATTGGATAATATCCTCCGGGGTGCCCGGGCTATCGATTTGAGTCCCCTTGATGAGGCGGCAAAAAATGCAGCCCTTTTTGAAGAACAGGCGGTATACAATGGCTTTGCTGCCGGGGGTGTCGTGGGTCTTACCGCGGCGGCCACCCAAAAGGCCATCTCCTTTGGAAAGGAAGGGAGCGAAATCATGCTCAATTTGTCCCGCGCCCTTGTTCAGATGCAAGAGGTCCATCAACGGGGCCCCTTTTCCCTGATTCTCGGAAAAGAACTCTGGGAACGGGCTAACACAGAAGTACAGGGATACCCCCTCATGAAGCGCATCAAAGATATGGTAGGGGGAACGGTTGTGTACAGCAGTGTTCTTGAGGGGGGACTCATGATCCCCCATCGCCATGAAGATCTAGAACTGGTGATCGGCGGTGACTTTTCCATAGGCTATGAACATCATGATTCTCGAATAGTGCAACTGTTTATAGCTGAATCTTTTACCCTCCAGGTCGTTGATCCTTCGATTATTTTACCATTGCGAGCATAGGAACCAGACGTTCCTACGCCTTTTTTGACCATCCTATGGCATGGAAGGGAAGGTGGATGGAGCATGACTGGAGAAGAAGAGCATGACTCCCTGGTGAAACGCTCCTCTGGCCCGCTGGTATGGGACAGGCGGCCAGGGGATGCCTGGAGAAGTGCGGTAGGGGCAAGTAAATCCTGTGAGGGGAAAAGGGCATACCAGCGTTGTGGTACGTCTTGAATACGCCAAAGGAGGCTCAGGCTGATTACTGGAGGGCCATTTTAATCTGTTCGAAAAGAAGCGCTGCCTGTTGGCGGATGCGTTCTTGTTGTGGAGAACGAGAGATAGTACTGGGCAAAGAAGAAGCCCTTTCTTCATGGAGCCTCTTAAAAAGGGATGGATGGGTGGAAAGCCATTCGGGCCCCTTTTCGGATTCCTTTTCGCTTATTTTGGTAAGTAAATGCGTTAATCCTTCGGGGGAGAAACCATTTTGAATAAGCAGTTCCCTTGCTCGCAGGTCCGCTTCTTCTTCAAAGGTCCGGGAATATCGTAAATTATTGAGCATGTGTCCGTTCTCAATGAGGATCCCCAAAAAACCACTGAAATCACCTGCTATAAGAGAGATAAGGTAATAGCCGGCAAGGTTCCGCACGATCAGGCGGGTTGAATGCCGCTTTTCAATATGGGCCCATTCATGGGCAAGGAGAGCGGCGAGTTCCTCTGGGGTTTCTATGAGTTCGAGCATAGGAAGATAAATACCAATGTACCCACCCATGACGGCAAAGGCGTTAATGGTGTCCCCCGGTAACAGGGCGATCTCTTTAATCTGGTGACCAAATGTAAGGGTCCTTGCAAATTCTAAGACCTTTTCTTGGAGTTCAGGGCGGGTAAGACCCCCTTCGCTTTCTACAATATTGGAGAACAGGGTTTCTCCCAGGGAGCTTTCCTGAGAAGGTGGTAACAGAGAACTGGTAAGATCCGCAATCAAGGGGATCCCCATAAAGTAGAACCCCACAATGAGGGCAATGGTCAGGAAAACACTTCCAACAACCTTTCGGGGACTTCCGAAAAATCTCTCATAGAAAGAACGGTGCCGCTTAAAATATCTCGTGTTTTGGAGGGTATAAAAAAACTGAGGATCCTGAATAATGAGGGTTTCATGGGGAAATGGCCCATACTGGAGTTCGCCATGATGGGGCCGGGTGTCTCTTATTTTAATACCGGAAAAATCCCATATCTTTGTGAATAGTATGTCTGGCTCTGGGGAGAAATATTCCCCCGGGACCGAAGGTACTTCCTGTTGGGGGATATCAGGAGGTACATTCCCATCGTCAGGATGTTCTTCTTGGGAAGCAACCTCCCGGGCTGCCAGGACATAGATGGTCAGATTATCTTCGCCTAGTACCACCGTGCACGGATACGCCCGAGAGGATTTTCCATCAAAATAAGAACCGATACATGAACGATCCATATTTTTCTGGAATTACCACAAACCGTCTCCAATATCAATATCTATGGCGTCCAGGAAGCTTGCCCCTGTGGCGTCATGGTAATCTTCTTCGGTCTGTTCAATCTCGTCGGGATTAAAATCACCCGTGATATCGATGGCATTGAATTTCATCTTTAAAGTGCGGATAGTGTTCCAGGGAAGGGCAATGCCAAACGTAATAATAGCAAGGAGCGCATTGATAATACTGGTTTTTATGAAGGTCCCCGCTCGTAAATGGGCAACGAAGCGTATTTCCCTTTCTCCCTGATAAGCCCGATAACAACTGGTAAGATAATTGAAGTAATTTTTATAGTACCAAAAACTGTAAATTCCCAGGGTAATAATCGTAAGGATAATACCTTTTAAATGGAGGAAAAACAGGTCTTTCCCTGACCCTTCAAAATCAAAGCAAATGCTTCCGAGACGAACATGGGAATAGATGTATTTATTGAGTCGAATGGTAAACCAGGGGCTGTATATCCCGAGGGTAATAATTGTAAGGATTGTTCCCTTAAGGTATTCTTTTAATAATTCTGATTTTAGACCCCGATAGCCCATGTGGATCCCTCGCCAGGAAGTTCGGGATAGGCGATACCGGAGTGCTCCGTGAATCATAAAAGGAATAAGCACGATTAAACCCAAAAATAAAACAAGTAGCCCTAAATACACAATAAAAAGGGAATTAGTAAAAGCCCCTACTAGTAATAGGACATATAAAATAATAAAAACGAGAATAAGCTTTATATACCCGAGAAGAATTTCTTTTCCTGTCCCATGGAATGTAAAAGGGGTTCCTTCCAGACTGGTGTTTCGATAAAAAAAGGCGATTCTCCTGACTTTCCCCCAGGGGTAATAAATTCCAAGGGTTATGACTGAAAGCAGTACATTCACCAGTTCGATAAGAAACAGTTCCCCCCCACGGCCGCTAAAAACGAGTTTTCTTTCCTGCATCTCCTTCCTCCGTACTTTTACAAGTTTAACAATTCTGTGGTTTTAAGGGTAAGGTACGAAGGACCTGCTGTCAAGTTTAATTGTATTTTTTTGTGTAGTCTTTTAAGATGGAGCCCTCTGCCATTAGGTAACCCCTTGAACAAGTTCAATTTTGTACTGAAAATGGAAACGATACCATACTAGAGTCTGCCTATGGATATGGGGTTCATACGCAGGATTATGCAAAATATTTAAAGTGGTTTAATGATCGACATACGAACATTACGGTAGA
>NZ_PTQW01000056.1 GCF_004343725.1 Treponema sp. J25 | reverse complement strand
CGAAAACCTGGCAAAGTGATGCAGAAACAAGCGGCGGATCTCCGTAAGGCCCTGGAAGAAGAAAAGTCCCTGTCTACCCAGAAAGACCAGGATCTGGAAACCCAGAAGAGGCGTGTCGCAGAGCTTGAAAAGGCCCTGGAACTTGCCCGAACCCAAACACAGCAAGCCCTGAACACCGCCACCGGGAACCAGGGAAATGCAGCTACCGCAGGAACAAGTGCCGGCCCCGCAGTTCCCGGTGCGGAAGCCCTTGCGGCAAGCCCTGAGTATACGGCCCTGAAACAGGAAAATGAACGCCTTAAAACAGCCCTGCAAGAATATGAGCGCCTTTCGGCGGCGTACCGAACCTATCGGACCAGGGAAGATACCCTTCTTGCCCGAGGGGGTGCCAATTCACTGGTGGAGGCCCGGGGAAGTCTAGAGGCCTTTTTGAACGATCCCGCCATTCGGCAGGTGTTCCCCGATTTACGGGAACGGATCCTTCGGTACGAAAAGGAATTTGTCACCGCGGGTCAGAAAGAAAGCCTGTACCTGGCCCGGGAGATTGTAGAAACGGTCCTACGACTGCAGGACGAGCGGAGTCGGAATCGTTACCTTGAGGGGCTCCAGAGCCGGTATCAGGACAATGAGGCCATGCGGAGTTTCCTTGAAAGTCTTAAAAAGAATTTAGGGACCTAGCTACCTGGCACCTTCTGCAAAGGATCGAGCGGGACAAATCATGGTTTTAAGGAGAGGTAAGAAAAAAAGTCAGAAAAAAGGAGGTCCCGGTGAAGGGGAAGCGGAATCGGAGCATCATCATTTCCTATAAAACCCTGCGACAAAGCATTGGCTGGCTCGGCATAGCCCTGCCCGTGGTGCTTGTGGTAGGGGGCTGGATAGTGCAACCGGGCCATATCGAAGGGAGCATCAGTAGCTACTACTACACTAACATGCGGGACCTCCTGGTGGGTATCCTCGGCGCCGTAGGGGTCTTTCTCATCACCTATCAGGGCTACGACCGGCTGGATAACTGGGTTACCAACGGAAGCGGCCTTGCGGCCTTTGGTATAGCCCTCTTTCCAAGCGATTATCCGGCCGACCCGCCCCTGCCGGTGGGGATTTTTCACCTACCTTCAACAATTTCGGTGTATTTCCACCTGGTAAGTGCGGCCTGCTTTTTTCTGCTTTTAGCGTACAACGCCTTTTTTCTCTTTACCAAAACAGGGACGGGCCGGCCCGGCCCCCGCAAACTTCTGCGGAATTTGCTCTACCGTCTCTGTGGTATTACCATTGTAGCGTGCCTTATAGGTATCGGCCTCTACCTCTGGCTCTGGCAGGATACCTTTTTGCGGCACCTGGCCCCCATTCTAGCACTGGAAACCCTGGCTCTCTGGGCCTTTGGGTTTTCGTGGCTGGTTAAAGGTGGTACCCTCTTCCGGGATAGAGCCTAGGGCTCAGGTGATTCCGCAAGTATTTCCGGCACTTTTCGCGGCTTAGAAGACCTTCTTTTTTCTTTCTGTAGAGGGACCCTTTTCGAGAGTATAGATGGGGGCACTTCTGTGCCTGTGGGGGCGCTTTCTTTACTCTGCCAGGCGATAGAGCTCCGCCGTGGGAATGCGGTACAGGCTTACCTGGTACTTCCAATAGGCCCCATACTGCTGTTGTTCCCAGGAGCTTAGCTTCCATCGAATCAAGCGGCTAAAGAGCATTTCCGGGTGCCCACCCCCACCAAGACCATCGTTGACCCACACCTCGTGGATAAACCGGCAGGAACCGGTGGGAATTACGTATTTCAGGTTCCCCTCGGGGCTATAGACAAACATCTTGGTATCAAGCTCGGCCACCAGGTCCCCGGTGGAAAGTATCCGGGTAATCCGGTTGGGGATGGGGAGTTTATAGGGGTCTTCACTGCTATTTCCAGAATCATTCCATTTGTAGGTAACGAAGGTACCGGTCCCCCGAACCTGGTAGGAAACATAGACCGGTCCCGCGGTATTCTCATCATAGGGATACTTACCGACCCAGAAGGAACCTTCCGGCAATTCCCGCGGCGGGCGAAGGGTGTATTTTGTGGGGTTGGATGGTGGGAAGGAATCTCCGGCCTTGTAGGCATAGACATCTATCCCTGGATTCCCAGAAGTATTGCGCCACCAGGAAGCGATATAGACCTGCTCTACGTTATCGGTACTATTCATGAGACTCCCAAAGCCTATGCTAATAAAGCTCCCATCAACAGAAGGAATATATTGGTTGCACGGGTCATTGGGGATTGCCTGCACAATTCGGAGATTCTGAGGGTCCCCCCCATACACCATTCCATTTGCTCCATACTGGAGGAGCCAGGGGCGCTCTCCTTTATAGAAGGGTAACTCTGAAAAGAAAGAGTTCCCTACAACCATGCCAGAGGCCAGGCTTGAAAGATAGCCAATCCGCAGCCGGTTATTTTCCTCCCACACCCAGAGACCCGTATTAAGATAAAAGGTGGTGCCATCCTTGGCGGGCCAGAAAAAGCCATTTGCCGTCCCATAGGCTCCATAGAGGGTGTACTCCGCCACGGGATTCCCGAGTTTTTCCACGGCCCACGCAGAGGCGCTTACGGCAGGATCAAAGGGGGGATGCCAGCAGGAAGAAGCAAGAAGGCCAAAGCCAAACAAGAGGGTCGTAAGAATATACTCCGAAAGCCCCCGGCCCACCCGGCAGGCAGCCGGGAGATAGAGGGTAAGTTCCCGCCGGGCGTCCTCAGGTGTAAAGATATGACTGCGGAGGCCACAGGGTCTCCGGAATGTGGCAGCGTTCTTACTCATAACTAATTCTTACCCCACAACGAAAGACAAAGAGATCCAGGTACCAGCGATCGCTGTACAAAAAGAACGGTGAACTCCCTTCCGACTGCGTTTTCTGGTTTGCCACAAGGAGCAGCCCATCCGCAAAGGGATACCAATCCACCCCCAGCTCTCCCAAAAAAGACCACTGACGATTTACCCGCCAGAGAAGGCCCCCCCGCCCCAGCACGATGAGGGGCGCCACCGGATCCAGGGCTGCCTGGTCCAGGTTCAACCGGAGCAGGGCCCCCAGGGCCACATAGGGACGGATAAACTGGTGATTCTCCCCAAAGTACCACTCTCCTACCAGGCCCGGAAGAATCATAGGCAGGGAAATCGTCATGGAAACGTCACTACTCTCCCAGATAGAGGGGAAGTAGAACCCCACGATGTACTGTTCTGCCCCAATTTTCAGGTGGAGCCGGTTCTGGAAGAAGTAACGCCCGAGCCAAAAATCTCCAAACTGCCCCCGGAGCATACCCCACTCCAGGGTGTTCCGGAGAAGAGGAAGAGGCGAAAGCGCCAGGGTTTCCTCCTCGTTCATGGTAAGCCAGGAACCAGAGAGATCCTCATGCCCCGGGGTTGTCGCATGCCAGGAAAAGCTGTGTAACTTAGGCACCTGAACCACCGCAGTTCCCTCTTCGGGAATAATGACAGGTTTTTCCGTAAAACCCCGGACCCGGGTGCCCGGAAGCCCCTGGATGGTCAGGGATGTGACGTAATCGGTGGACGATAGGGAAGATACCGCATCCAGGAGGGGGAGCCAGAAGGTCTGAAGGAGTTCTGCTTCGCTCGGGAAGGGAGCGTTCCACTCCAGGGTATGGATAATCTTCAGGCTGATCACATCCCGCAGGGAAAGACGAACAAAAACCCGGGCTCCTTCTTTAGAAGAAGGAGTTCCTGCCCCTTCCCCGCCCCGCGGGGAAGAAGGGGAAGCCAGGCTAATGGAACCGCTTACCAGGTAGTCGTAGTTCCGGGGGGCGGCCCAGCGAAGGAGCACATTTTCCTTTTCTGTGGGAGAAACCTGGGCTGGCAAAGATGGGCTCTTTGCTTCCGTGGAAAGGGCCTCTGGAGCAGTCCCCCCTGGGCCGCCCCCCGCAGTGGGTCCTTCTTGCCCTGCCGGCGAGGGCGTCAAAGAAGCCCCGGCGGAGCCGGCATCCCCTTGCCCCTGGGCTTTAGAGGCCGGGCCGACTTCCCCGGGGTGCCCATAGATTTCTTCCGACCCCCGTAAGAGCTGGCCCTGGAACACCGCCCCGACCTGTGGCAGGGAGGCAAGGCTCGCCGCAAGGGATTCTTCCCAGAAGGAGGGCAAAACCGCCCCGGCTCTCTGAACGCCCTCTTGCACCTCCAGGGATACCACAAGGAGGAGACTCGCCGGGGAAGCATCTTTCTTTCTATCCTCCGGCAGGTCCAGGTTCTGGGCGCCCAGCCCGGGACCACCACCAAGGTAGACCAGAAGCACCAGCAGTCCCCGGAGTATCCAGAGCCGTGTTCCCTGTTGCCATCCGCGTATTCGTATCGTCATGGTTACCACCAGGTCCGCAAAAGATAAAGCCGCCGCCGGTTCCGGTCATAGCAGGCCCAGCGCCTGCCATCGGCGGCAAAGGCAAAAACCCCATCCTTAAGATTAGGCATAGCAAACTCATCGAGCTTGGAACCTTCGTCTAAGGAATAGCGGGAGAGCCGCACCCCATCATCGTGCTGCACCGTAATCACTCCACCGGGGCTTATCCAGGCGCGACCATCGTTCCCCAGGGGAATGCGGGGAAGCGGCGCCGTTGGTGAGCCATAGGCCGACTGAAAACCAAACGAAGAAAAATTGGAAACCCCATAGGGGCTTACCGTCTTATCCGTTTCATTTTTGATAAGAAACCAGAGGGTATCGCCCACCTTGAGGAGGTCCACAAGATAAAAGGCCGCGGAGACGGAGCCTAAAGTCTTAGTATCCACATCACTAAAGTCGCAATACCAGAGAGTATTAGTATTCGAACTCACCAGGTAGATTTTGGGAGTTCCCGAATCGGGGGCCACCACCACCCAGGCCCGGGAAAAGGAAGAACCAGAAGAGAAGGAATTACTCAATGGATCTTCTTGGAGAGAACGGGGATCTATCAAGATGTAAGGAGAAGTCTCAGAAATGGGCCCTCCGCTGATAAGGCGGCCATCGGCGGTAATCCCCAGGTAGGCCCCGGCGGGCAGGTTCGCCAGGCTCTTCCGGAAGGCCAGGGTATCCCCATCAAAAAAGAGGAGCAGGGGTCCCGCCGAAACCTGATGCCAGACTAGGCCGAGGTACCGATAGGAAGTCCCCTGGTAGGCGCCATCCAGAAAGACCATGAACCCCAGATCTCCCAGGGAAGGGTCGGCCCCCGCGGCCTGCAGGTAGGAATCAAGCTGGACCAGGCCCTGGCTATTCCCCAGGTAGGAAGGGAACACATCCAGTTTAAGGAGTTCACAGGAAAGGGTAAACGCAAAAAGGACAAGCAAGAGGGAGGACTGGCCGGCCAGGGGCCAGCGATACTGCTTCATCTTCATTTTATCAGCACCCCCAGGGTCCAGAATTGGGGCCCCATGTTAGGGATTTCCATCCAGGCCCGGTCCAGGTACCCCGTTCCCCAGGCAAAGGGGAAGCGATTCTTAATGAACACCGCCCAGGTAGGGAAATGGTACTCAAAGCCCACCCAGAGGATATCCGTCACCAGGTCCAGGCGGCCTATTTCGCCTGCCAGGCCAGGCACCCAGGTGTAGATACCCCCCAGGGCCATGCCCAGAGCAATCCGGAAGGGGTCGTCCACCCTTCGTTGCAGGTATACCCCCAGTTCGCCCCGGACTTCCGTATGGAACACCGGATAGGATCCCTCTTGAAAGGTATGATTCATCCAGAGGGCATCCGAAAGGGAAAGGAAAAAGCGGTCCGGGAAAGGATACCAGCGCATCCCCAGTTCTGCCCCCATAAGACGGGTAAGGGTGACAGAAGCCCACCAGGCCTGGGTTGTTTTTTTGTGTAACTCCGGAAGAAGAAAGGGCTCTCTCGTAATTCCCCTGGGGAGTACCAGTTCTTTGGGCCAGTAGCCCTCTTTTTCAAGGGTAATGGGCACGGGTTTTTCTGCCTCAAAGGGAACATAGGGGGCGAGCACCATCCCCCCCCTCCAGAGTTCCCACCGCCACACCCTGGGCAGAGTCCCCAAAAAATACCGAAATGCCCTGCTGGGTTCCCTTAAAAAGCTGACGATGTTCCACTACCTCTATCGGCTTTATCGGCTCTTTTTGTTTTTCCTTCCAGCTGGCCAGGATACGCCCCACTGTTTCATCCAACTGTGGTAAGGCCGAGAGGCCCGGGAAAAGGAAGGAACTGTCCGAAACGACAAGACTCTGCGAAAGCCCATCGTAGATACCCATGTACCAGCTAAAACGGGTTCTTTCCCGGTAGGTCCGGACCACCACAAGCCAGCGACTCTTTGTTTCCTGGGCCCTTTCAAACCCATAGAGCACAGAGGAGAGTCCCCCTTCTTCTGATAAGACCGGGCCAGCAGCGGCCCGAGAACCCTTTAGTTCTTCCTGGAAGGAAATTTCAAAGCCCTCCTGCCGAAGAGCATATTTTAGAGAAGAAAGGAGCATCGAGGTATATTCGTCGATTGCATCTTTCGCGCGGTCCTTCGCCTCTTCCCCAGAATTGGTCCATCCGTACAGGATTCCCCAGGAGGTATATCGGAGCTTTTCAGTTTCTTCAGGATGTTCTTCCCCCAGGGCTGGCTTCCCATTAAAAACCAGAAGGAACCAGACCATTCCTGCCACCAGGGGTGTTCTGAGGGATTTCGGTACCCGCATACGGCTTCTCATTTTTCGGTCATCACCTCAACCCCATCCCATTCTGGGGGTGGTGGGCTCTTCTCATAGACCCCACAGCGCTGGATGTATTCCTTTGCCAGGGGATCCTCCGGAATAAGGCTCAGGACCCGCTCAAAGAGTCCCCGGGCGCCCGAGAAATCCCGTTCATAGTAGAGTCCCAGGGCCTGCTCATGAATATACCACCCTTCGGTTTCTTTTTCAGTTATGCGGGTGCGGCTGGTATAAATGGGCACCCCAATGGTCTTTCCCTTTACAGCCACCTTGTCCACGGTTCTACAGAGGACCTGGTCCTTCACCTGTTCATAGACCGACTGGGAAAAGAGAATCGGCTGGTGATACTTCTTGGTAAGCCCCTCAAGGCGGCTTGCCAGGTTTACCGTATCCCCAATGACGGTATAGTTCATCTTTTTTTCACAGCCAATGTTTCCCACCGTTACAATGCCATAGTTAATTCCCACGCCAATCTGGAACTCGGGGCCCCCTAATTTTTTCTGTTCCGCGTTAAAAATAGAAAGGGCGTCGATCATACCAAGGCCCGCAAGGACCGAATCCAGGGCATCATTGCCATGTTTTACGGGGGCACCGAACACCGCCATAATCGCATCCCCGATGTACTTATCCACCACCCCATTTTTTCCCATGATGACATCCACCATTATTGAAAAATAGCGGTTTAAGGAATTCACTAGTTCATCGGGGGCCATTTTCTCCGAAATGGTGGTAAAACTCCGAATATCCGAGAAAAGGATCGCCACGTCCCGGTTATCCCCCACGAGCATCTTTTCGGGGTTCATGAAGACTTCGTCGATGACATCCTTGGGAACGTAGAGCTGGAAAATGTTGCGAATTTTTGTTTCCCGTTTCTGTGCGACCACGGCTTCGAAGGCATATTTTTTTATCTGCGTATAGGCCTGTTCCAGTTCCTGGAGCATCACATTAAAGGTGTAAGACAGCCGACCAATCTCATCACGATAGAGGACCGGAACCCGCTCCGAAAGATTGTTCGTTTCAATAATCGACTGCATGGTATCCGTCACTATCCTGATCGGACGGGTAAGGAAGCGGGCAAAGAGTAACAACAGGGCGCTGGCCACAACCAGGGCTCCCACCAAGATATATACAGAAAACTGCCCTATCCGGCGGGCCTGGCCGTAAAAGGTGCTTTCCTGTTCGGATACAAAGACCTGCCACCCAAAGGGAACAAAAGGAAAGGTCACCGCTACCCGGTTAATATCCTGGGCCAGGAAATTTACAAGCCCCCGTTTTTGCTGGGCCCCATAGTCCTGCAACAGGCGTTGCTCTTCCGGCTTAAACGAAAGGGGTCCCACCACCATGGCAAGGTTTCCCTCCCTGTCGAAGGCACAGATGGCCTCCGTATCGCTGCGGAGGACGCTTCGAGCAAAGGAAACCACCGCCGCCTGGGCGGCCGCTTCCATCTCCGGCTCCCCTACCTTGCCATTTTCCACCAGGAGCTTCCACTGACTTTCCGCATACTGTTCTACTTCTTCGGCCTTAAAACTGAGAAAATCAAAGGCCACCGCCGTTACCGAAGAGACCGCAAGAAAATAGGAAGCTCCTCCGACGAGCACCACCGACGTTACAAGGAGGGGGAGCACCACACTCAATATTTTAAGCCGGATACTCATAAAATTAATTATACCTATTTAACAGTTTTTATCTAGTCATTACAAATGCATATTTCAAAGGGCCTTGCAAAAAGGAGGTTCCGGGACTACAGTTGAACCATGGCAAAAGCCTCAGCGGTAAAAATTCGGGACATGCTGCTCGCCGATTTTTGGTACCCCCAGGATGAGGACATAGCCCGGCGCCAAATCCAGGGCTACGAACAAGAACAGTCGTCCCTCCTGGTACATTCCCTTCCTCTTCAAACCCCAGTTGCCGGACAAGAGAAGCTTCCCTCAGGGAAGGTCCATCTTATGGTCCTTCCCCATGCGGCCTGGGACCTCGTGGGACCCCTCCTTTCCCGGGCTTTCTTGTACACCCGGTCTACGCCCTATCAACACATCATTCTCATCGGGCCTTCCCATGACTCGAGGGAAGAAGGCATTTTTGTCAGTGAGTCAGATATCTTCACCACCCCCCTTGGTCCCGTAAGGGTCGATACCGACGGGATAGAAGAATTTGCGTCGACCAGTACCCTGGTAACCACCAACGATATTCTCCATCTTTCTGAATATTCCTTAGAACCGCTCCTTCCCTTTATTGCCTATTATTTTCCCGACACCCCCATAGTCCCGGTTTTAACGGGGAAAATTCCCCACTGGAAAAGTATTCTGGCTTTACAGCGGGCCCTGGAACTCGTCATGGCAGGGACAAATGGGGAAGTGCTTATCATTATCTCCTGCAATTTTTCGAGCTCCCAGAAAGAACTGAAGGAAGGTTCCTTCGCCCCCCTCTTTGCCGCCCTGGAAAACCATAACGAAGAGGCCCTCCTCACGGTTGTCCGTTCTATCCCCCTGGAGATTTGCGGCCTGCCGGCGCTGCTAGCCTGTCTGCGATTATCCTTTTTTTCTTCCCTTACCATGAGGGTCCTGGGTTCTCTTTCGGTAGATGGAGAGGAAGGGGGAAACTTTCACTATTACCATGCCCTTGTATGGGAAGAACCGGGGACTTAAGGGCGAATGTAGCGTTTTATGTTCTGGATATGGTCAATGGCAAGCATTTTTAGCTGGATGGGAGCGTCCTCATTCGCCAGGCGTTCGAGCAGTTCCAGGGCCCCTTCCAGGTCTCCCTGGCGCAGTCGCACCGAGACCAGGGCGTACATGGCATGATAATCCCAATGGTTCAGGGCATAGGCCTCTTCGATAAGGGCTTCCCCCTCTTCCAGATTCCCCAGGCGGGACACCACCACCCCCAGATTGCGCAGGATGCTCCCATCGTCGGGTCTCAGCAGGGCTGCCGTACGGAGGGCCTTTTCTGCTTCCCCATACCGGTCCAGGCGATACAGGGCACATCCCAGAGCCTCGTGAGCTTCGGGAATAGTGTTATCCAGGGAAAGGGCCCACTGGAGGGCCTTTACGGCCTTTTCATTTTGTCCGGCTTCGGTATAGGCTATACCGAGGGCTGTAAGGACCGTACTGTCCCGGGGGTCCTCTGCAACGAGGTCCTGAAGGATGGTAATGGCTTTATCATATTCATAGCGGGCCATCAGGTTTTGAGCATCCAGCAGGCTCAGCACCGGATCCCGCGGGGCTTCATCGTTCATAGTATCAATATACTCTATTTTTGCGCAGGATTGGTAGATGATTCAGAAAAGATTGTATACTCTGATGGGGGTCGGCGTTTTTCTTGGGATAGTTCTTATAGGGCTTGGGGCCCTCCCGGCATACCAACGCCTTTTTGGGCCCCGGGAGGTTCTTAAAGCCTATGAGCAGGCCTTCCCCGATCGGGTGCGGGATGTTTCCTGGCAAGAGGGAGACTGGACTATCACGGTGGCAGAAACTACCCTTTTCTGGGCCCAGGGAAGGATACTTCCCGCAGAAGAGCGGAGCGAATGGCAAAAGTACCTCCCCTACGTATTCTACACCTATCCGGAAAGCCCCCCCGATCCACGGCAATACACCCCCGAACGAATAGAACAGCTTCGACTCCTGGGAGATGCGGAACAAAGAAAAAACGGCCCGGACCATCATCCCCTTTTTCGCAGCCTTTTGTATGAGGGCCGTTCCCGGGGAGAAGTGGAAGCCCAGATTGTAGCGATCCAGTTTTTTGGAAAAAAAGTTTCTGTGCATCGGCGAATTGCGGCGGCCCTGCGACGGATTGATACAAAGACCCGTTCCCTGGCAAAAACAAATCAAAAGGTGGCTACCTTTCTCTCTACCGTCGGAACTATCGGGGGATACAACTGGAGAGAAATCCGGGGGACCCAGCGGATGAGCTTTCATAGCTGGGGACTTGCCATCGACATACAACCCAAACGGCTGGGAGGTAAGGTAATATACTGGGGCTGGGAACAGGAAAAAAACCCTGATTGGATGCTGGTTCCCCAGAGTGAACGCTGGGCCCCGCCGGCCGAAATAATTCAGTTGTTTGAACAGGAAGGCTTTATCTGGGGTGGCAAGTGGGACCTGTATGACCAGATGCACTTTGAATATCGGCCCGAGCTCCACCTGCTTAAAAAGCTATCCCTGGAAAGCCTCCAGATTCCCCCAGAGGAACCCCCACGAAAAGAAGATTAACCTTCCTTCCGTGGGTTGGCGCTTCTATTTTGAAAGGGCCGCCACGGCGGCTCCAAAAAGGGATGCCTGCTCCACCGGGGAAATCACCACCGAGCGGGGAGCCTTATTGGCAAGCATCGTATGTAAGTAGGATTCCAGGGCTGGTCGCATCCCCTTATAAATCATGTAGGTTGTGCCTTCTACGGCGATCCGCACCGGCACAAAGGGATCATAGCCGGCCTTGATTTTTTCTACCGCCGCAGCCACCGTGGCGGCCGCAAAGAGGGCCGCCCGCTCGGTGATAATAGACGTTAGGAAGACAAGGGTCGCCAGGGCATCCCGTTCATCCCGATCAAAGAGGGAGCCGATGGGACCTTCGCCGGTAAGGGGGTTATGCATGAAGGCATTCAGGTCCTTGGTCTGCAGGGTTTCCATCGCAAGAAGTTCCTGGGATCTTCGGAACACTAAGACTCCATCCTGGACCGCCTTTTTCAACATATATAACGTGAGGGGACCCAGGTAGGCCCCGGCCATGGTTTTTTCGAAGGTGTATTTTCCGGGATTCTTGGTGGTGGCATCAAATTCTTCATCCAGCCGTCCCGTATAGCGGGTCCGGAAACTCCCCATTTCGCACACCACAATCTGGGGATTCTGGGGATCCTCAAAGCCAATCTTCGGGATATGGGTTTCAGGGTAGGCCACATTCATCCCGGTGCCCAGGATAAACCCTATCACCGGCCCCGCTTCCACGGCATACACATCGGGACCTTTGCGTTGCCCACCATCGGCGGGAATTTCAGCCAGCCCCGAAAGCAGGGTCGCCACCGTATCGTTGAGAAGCACAATTCGTTCTGGTGCCGAAACGCCCTGCCGTGCCAGGGCATCCCTCAAACCTGCCCCAATGGCCTTGCCGATAACTTCGGGGGCATCAACCTCCTTGCTGAACCCTAAAAGGATGCCGTCCGCATCCTTGGTCATTTCCATGGGGTAGGAAAAACAAAAACCTATCCCCGCCACATCAGGATGTTCCTTGAGTAACGGCGCCGTAACCGCCGCAATTTCATCAAAAAAAGCCCGGGCAGAAAGCTGTCCCTTCGTTCCCGGCATATGGGTTTTAATCGTATTTTCCGCTATCGCTTTCCCCTGTTCATTAAAACGAACCAGGGCAGAACGAAGATTCGTTCCCCCCGCGTCAAGGGCAATAACCGTCTTTCCTGGAGGAACCGAGGAAACCGGGTAAAGATAGGAGGGCAACATGGGGAGTGTAGAAGGCTCTCCCCTGAGGCCCCGTTCCATTTCTATGATGAGATCTTTTACCAGCGCTACGGGATCACATACGCCATAGTGGAAACCATAATATCGGGCAAAGTCGGCCAGGAGCCGGGGGTCAAAGTTGGATCGCATGAAAAACCTCCCTGAACAACGTCCTTTTTCTCCCTTTTGTATATCCTATCAAGGAGCTCTGAGCAAGAGGGCAAGGCAGTTTTTCCCTCTCCTGAAGTCTTCAAGAAACGTTTCCTGCCTGGAGTCCCCTTGGGAAATCACCAAACAGACAAATAACACCGGCGAATAAAAAACTTTTCAACTATACCGGCTTCTCTCAGCCTGATCTTTTACTCTACGACTAGCTCTACAAAAAAGTCTTTGGTTTTCCCTATCTTTTTTTCTTTTACCCCTTGCAAGGACGCTTTTCACCACTTTATAGTATGAACATCAATTAAAGAAAAAAAGGACTATTTATGGTACAGCAGACCTATGCCCAGACCAGTTATGAGCGACTTGTCGCTCGATATAAAAAAGCCCAGGGGATTATCAAAAAACTCAAGTATCTCTATCATAGACTGTACATTAACTATCTTAAACTAAAGCAATACCACAACAAAAAATTAAAACGGGCCACCATTACCAGTAAATTGCTCTTAGAACAGGCCATAAAAGAAAAGTACCCCCTTATTCTCGATCATCGCCGCCGGATTCTCCATGTAAACGAAGAGCTCCTTAAAGAACTTAGCATGAGCAGAAACGAGTTTGCCTCATCCTTTTACATTGATATCATGTTCGAAAAATTTCTTCCCCGGGATTGCCGGGAACTGGGAGAAGTGGCTATCCCCGAATTCCACATGCCCTTTTTACTGGAAGGGCTCCTCAACCAAAAACTCCATCCCTTTGTGCACCTCGGGATTTCCGGGAAACGGGTATACAATCAGAATCAAAAAATTTTTATATACTACCTTTCCATCCGGGATATCAGCGCCGAAATCGAATTACTGTACTACCAGAAGACCGACGCCGTCATCGAATCTCTTTCGGTGGCAAACGTGGAACTCCAGAAGGCAAAAAAGAATATCGAAGCCCAAAAAATCATGCTCATCTCCCTGGTCTGTTCCCTTATGGAAGAACATAGTCGGGAAACCGCAAGCCACCTCCAGCGGATCCAGCTTATCACCTCCTATCTCACAGAAGAAATCCAGCGGCTGAACCTACTCAAGTCTGCACCCTATGCCATAGAGCAATACTTAAAGGATATTGCCTATACCTCGGTGCTCCACGACATAGGGAAAGTAGGGGTACCCCAGGAATTGATAGCCAAAAAACATCCCCTGGAAACGGATGAATTTGAACAGATAAAACACCATACCATCGCCGGTGCGGCCTACATCAAAAAGATTATTAACCTTTTCCAGGCAGACCCGGCATATAGCCAGTATATTCCCTTTCTGGAAATTCCCTATAGTATTTGCCTGTACCATCATGAGCGCTGGGATGGCTCAGGATATCCCAAAGGCCTTAAGGGGAAGCAGATTCCCCTCCCCGCCCGGATCGTGGCCATCGCAGATGCCTACGACGCGATGCGTTCGGACCGTCCCTACAACATCCCCAAAAGTCATCGGGAAGCGGTGGAAGAAATCGTCCACTCAGGGGGAAGCCAGTTTGACCCTGTCCTGGTAAATGTGTTCTGTAACATCGAAAAAAAACTAGAAGAACTAAAATATTGACCCTTAGAACTCTACTTGAACTCTGGACGATTTTTCGATTTCCCATCATACTTAGGATTATGAAAAAGGGTCTGGGTTTTGTAATTGTGGGGTTTGCCCTTCTCAGTTATCCGATAGGGGGTGAAGAATCTGGAGCAGGGGCTTCAGCATCCTCTGTACAACGAATAGAAACAACGGTTCAGGAAGACCGGGTGGTCATTTCTTTTACGCCAGAGCAACTGGGTACACCCTGTGTTTTATACCGATCCACCACTCCCATTACTACTACCAGGGATATCCTTTCCGCGGTGATAATCCAGAGTGGCATCCAGGCAAGTCCCTTCATAGATTATCCCATTCCCGGGCTCCCTTCGTATTATGCGTTACTCGAAGAAAAAGCAGTTCGAGAAGGAAGGCTTGAACTTGTTCCGGGGAAAAACACCACCATCGTACCCGCAGAAATTCCCGCCGGGACGGGGAGGATTGGACTCCCCCCCCTGGAACACCCCCTGCGGAACATACCGCTGCCGTATATTGCTGCGTTACAGTACAGTAAACCCGGCGTGCTTCTCATGGATGTTGTTCCCGCCCAGCCCTTATCAGGGTCAAGTCGAAAAGCCCTGGGAGCCCTGCCCCAGGGTACACCTCTAAAACCATCTCAGAAAAGCCTTCGAATTCTTAGCCAGGATAGGGAGACCCCTTCCAGTGGAGAAGCCTATCAACTGCAGCAAATTGTTCAGGAATATGTAGTAAAAGAAAAATGGGATGAAGCGCTTAAGGCGCTGGAGAATTTTCTCAGTCTCCGACGCTCCGCCGAGATAGAAGGGCGGGCCCATTTTTACCGGGGAGAGTCTTATTATTTTAGGGGAGAATATGAAAAGGCCCTCTTTGCGTTTCTCCTTGCCCAAACAGCCTATCCCCGGGAAAGCGCCGAATGGATCCAGGGGGTATTGCAGCAGCTTGTGGCCCGACGCAAATAAACACAAATAAACTATTGTGTAATCAATGGGCAGGGAAACAATAAGGAGCCACACGAGTATCTCTTTCCGAAGAGGGGCCCAGGGCAACCCATCAATGGGGATGCACCACATAGCTATGCCCTCTATACCCTCCGCGACCTTCTCATGGCGGTCATCAATGGCAAACACCCAATAAAACCCGACGGCAATCAGCGGAGGGCTACACCAGCCGATAGAGCCACTTAGAAAAGCCCCGCAGTTACCGCAGTCGCTGCAAAAGTTCCCTGAGTTCAGGATCAACGGGGGCCGTCGTCTGAGAAGCATTCGAGGGAGCGTTTTCCCCCTCCACTAAAAGGACCTCATCCCCTACAGAAATCCGATCAAAGAAGCCCTGGCGGGTTAAGGTGCCAAGGGCACAGTAATCATCCACCTCGGTAATTTTGATGGTTCCCACCACATCCGAAGGGCTGTACACGAGTCCAATCCCTTCGCTCTGAACCATAGGGGCATTCTTTTTAATTATAATGTAGGAGGTCCCTACCGCCACCCCATCGGGCTTTCCCCGATCGATGAGGCCCTCGCCAGCTACCCGTTGAATTAGCCTGGCCCGGAAAGGAAGACTCCGGCGAAGCTGATCCATTATGGATCGGGCCGCATTCCGGAGGCGGTCGTTACCGACCTTGTACGATGAAAAGGATGCCGCCCGGGAACCGGTGCGAGCCACATAGAGATCCGCCTGAATCCGAATATCCCGACTATTTTCTGTACTTCCCAGGATAATAAAATAGTCCGCTCCCCCTTCCCGAGCGGTTCGGAAGGCGGTGGAAAAACTGGCCTGTTCAATCGGCAGGGGAAGGGCCCGGACATTTCCTTCATGGGTAAAGAGGTCCTGCACATACTCGGCCACCACCCGACCGGCGTCCACATGGAGCACCGAAGATTGAGCGGCTACCGAAAAAACTGCCACATTCCAGTATCGATGTGTGGCAATCGAAAGGGTGTCCACTCCCCTACGCCGGCTCAGGGTATCCGCCAGTAGACTATCGTATGCCTCAATGGCATCCTGCACTACCCGATCGGCCCTGCCGATTTCCTGTAAAAACCGCAATTCATCCAGGTAGCGCTGGGGATAACCCTGGATTCGCCACAGTTCTGCCAGTTCCTTTCGCTCTACCCCATACGGATTAATTCGTAGACCCCGACGATACTCAAAGAGCGCCTCTTCTGAAAGATGGCGACTTTGAAACTGGCGGGCCCGATCAAAGTGCCAGCGGGCAAGGCCAGATCGCTCAGGGGATTCCACAGAGGTAGTTTGAATAACCAGATTTTCTAGGGCAATGCGAAGAATTTCATCTTCCCCATCGATCTTTAAAGCCTGTTGCAAGATGTTCCGGGCCTCAGCGGTTTTTCCCATACGGGCATAGGAAAGACCCTTGAGGTACCAGGCAGAAACCTCATTCCGGTGGGATCCAATAATCTGATCCGCTAGGCGAGACGCCTCTTCGTACCGTCCCCGTCGATAGTGAACTATGCCTAAGAGGCTCCGGGCAGGCACAAAAGAGGACTGGAGGATAAGGGCCCGGTCCAACTTTCTGGCCGCCTCATCTAACGCTCCTGCCTGAGCATCGAGGTATGCCCCATAATAGAAAACCCGGTAATCATCACCGTACAGACTCAGGGCCCGTTGAATATAGGAGCGGGCCGTTTCCATATCACCCAGGCTTCCCAAAACAAGAGAAAGAGAAAGGAGGGCCCGTTTATCATCGGGGAAACGACGGGCCGTTTCCTGGTACTTTTTGAGGGCCTCCCCTGGCCGCCCCCGGGCAAGTTCTAATTCCGCCGCGGTAAAGAGGGCTTCCCGATTGTAGGGCTCCCGTTGTAACACCTGGGTAATAAGGGCCGACGCATCATCTAATTTTCCCAGGGCAATGAGACAGAGGGCCTCCAGATTGGCAAGAGAAAGGTTCCCCCTATCCAGTACTCGAGCCCGTCGAACCCAGGCAAGGGCCTGATCAAATTCCCGAAGCTGATAGTAGCATTCCGCAAGGCGGGCCATGCTGTCCCCATGGTTGGGATTCTTCTGAAGCACCTCAAGGAAGTATTCCACCGCCCCATACCAGTTTTCCCGGACTATCTCCACCTCGCCGGCCTGAAAAAGCCGGCGGATTTCTATGGTTAGGGCTTCACTGTTTTGACCTGTGACGGGGATTTCCTGAACAACAAGAAAACTGAGAAGAAAGACCAGAAAAAAACCATAACGCCCATAACGGATAAGCCAGGATGGTGTTTTCATTTCTTTTGGTCCCGTCGGAGAATAACCTTTACGGTAAGGATCTTATGCCCTTCCATTTCCTGGATAATAAAGTCATGACCCTCATAGGTGGCTTTTTCGTATTTTACTGGAATCTTTCCAAAAAGGTCGAACACAAAACCTCCCAGGGTATCAAAATCCTCTGTAGGAAGGGGTATGCCCAGTTCTTCCGAGAGATCCTCCAGGTTTATCCGGGCATCACAAAGATAGACCCCTTCTCCCAGTTGGATCAGGTCTTCCCGCTCATTATCAAATTCATCCTGGATATCCCCCACGATTTCTTCGATAATGTCTTCCATGCAGACGATACCCGAAACACCTCCGTATTCATCCACCACCACCGCAATGTGCACCCGCTTACGCCGCAATTCCCGCAAAAGGTCATCGATCCGCTTGGTTTCAGGAACAAAAAAGGGGCGCCGCAGGATATCCTGAATAGGGAAAGGGGCATGTTTGTTTTTTACCAGTTGACGTAAGAGATCCTTCACATAAAGGATCCCTATCACATTATCTATGGTATCCTTGTACACGGGAAAACGGGAATGGCCGCTTTCGGCGATTTTTTCCAGCATTTCTTCGAAGGGACTATCAAGGGCGATAAACACCGTATCGATGCGGGGCACCATGACCTCTTTGACGGTCGTCTCAGAAAGTTCCACCACCCCTCGAATCATATCCTGCTTATCCGATTCAAGGTTCTCAAATTCTTCTATTTCTTCGTTCTTTCCCGCTGAAAAGGCCTTTTTTAAAAGCTCCTTGAGATTCTTCATAGAAGGACCTTCTCCTCCGATAGCTCCGCCAGAATTTGCTCCTGCAAGATCAGCATGGGTTCTTTCTGATCATTGGTAGCATGATCCATCCCCGCCAGATGAAGAATACCATGAATCACGAGGCGACGTAACTCCTCATCCACAGAAACGTTGAAATATCGGGCATTTTCTTCCAGGGTTTCCAGAGAAATCACCAGGTCCCCCGCAAGGAATACTTCCTCTCCTTCTTCATCTTGATAGGTTTCCCCTAACGCAAAGGAAAGAACATCGGTGCTTTCGTTTTTTCCTCGATACTGAGAATTCAATTGAGTCATAAGTTTATTGGTACAGAGCACAAGGGATACTTCCCACCGATCCTTCTTGAGCACTTCCAAAACCCGCAGCATAAAGGATTCCAGGCGAGATGACCACGGCGGTAGTTCGCAATCTTCTGCCACAAGAGCGACCCGGTTCATGGGAGAGCCTCTTTAAAGAGAGCCTTTGGATATTCTATTCGGGTATGATAGTGCCCTGCCAGGACCTTTACAAAAGAATTCTTGATTATTTCCAGATCCCGAAAGGTCAGTTCAGATTGGGAAAGCTGTCCCTGTTCAAATTTGTCCATAATCAGTTCCTGAATGAATTTTTCAAGCCTGGCCATGGTGGGTTTTTTCAGGGTCCGCACCGCCGCCTCCACCGTATCGGCAAGCATGACCACAGCGGCTTCCCTTGAGCGAGGGGGATTGCCGGGATAGGAAAAATCGGCGACCTGGGCGGCATCATCCTTTTTCAGGGCCTCATTATAAAACCAGGCTATCACCGAATTACCGTGATGCTCCGCGATAATATCAATTACTTCCTGAGGGAGACCAAGCGCACGGGCCTTCTCTACTCCCAGCTTTACATGACTGCGAATCACCGTCGCCGAAAGGAAGGGATCTTCCAGTTCATCATGTTTATTATATCCATTTTGATTTTCTATAAAATATTCACTCTGTTCCATCTTCCCAATATCATGATAATAGGCTCCCACCCGGGCAAGGAGGGCATTGGCCCCAATATCCCGGCAGGCCGATTCGGCCAGGTTTGCCACAGTCACCGAATGGCTGTACGTCCCTGGCGCAAGGGTAAGAAGCCGTTTCAAGGCCGGTGCATTAAGATCCGAAAGTTCCATGAGCCGGAAGGGGGTGGCCACATTCAGCAGCTGTTCCAGCGGGGCCAGGAAGCCCAGGAGAAGCATGCCGCAGGTCATGCCATTGAAAGCCCCCCAGAACAGGACCGGTCCATAGGAGGAAAGAGGGGCCCGCTCATACAACAGGAAAAACACTAAGAACGTCGCCTGAACGGCAGCGATGATAAGGCTTGCCCGGATAAGATCCATCCGTCGCTCAGCCCCTTGAAGGGCAAAGACACTGGCCACCCCCGATAGGGTAGCAAATAAAAAAGCCCCCACGTCAAAATAACCGGTTGCAAGGAGCACAAAGGGGTTCACGAAGGCCATTATCAGGGCAGGCCGAACCCCCACAAGGATTGAAACCAGCATGATCCAGAGGGCTGTAGGGAATACCACGCTAAGGGGTAATTCCCCAATTTGCAATGAACTGTGCTGAATAAAGAGGGCCTCCAGGATATACAGGGTGGTCAGGGTCGCAATAAGGTATATCTGCCGGGATCCGAGGGATAATCCACTTACCAGGGGACTATAGAGCAAAAGGATTCCCACCGTAAAAAGTACCAAAAGGCCAAGCTGTCCTATAAGATGCACCGGGTCAGGTCGGTTTAAACTTTGTTCCAGGGCCTGTACTTTTGCCAGGTCTTCCTTTGAAACGATAAAACCTTTTCGGATTATTTTTTCCCCCTCTTCAATACGTTTTGTGACCGGTTCCAAACGAGAACGGAGTTCCTCTATCTTTGCCCGGGTTTCTTCAGGAGAAAAAAAGACGTTTTCCATAATAAAAGGCATGAGAAGACCCGGGGCAATCGTGGCAAACGCAGTAGGATAGGCCCCCGAGGAGACAATCTCCTGGATCCGCGCCTTAAGGCTCTGCATGGTCACGATGCGGGTTATCTGCAATTGTTCCCGTTGCAAACGCCCCCCATCTCGTCGGAGGATCTCTACAACGTCGGGGTTATATTGATCGAGGGAAACCTTAATGGGAGCAAATACCCCATTCTCCATTACCGTCCGTAACACCGATTCTGCGTACCCCAGGAAACGATCTCTGCTGGGGTTCTTAAAAAGGATTTCCAGGGTTTCCTGGGAAAACATATTGGGATATTCCCCTTGAATGGTAAGACGGAAGGTATCTAGAGAAACCTGATGCTTAAAGAGGGTACTCACCTGGGAAGAAAAACGAGAAAAGGAGGCATACACATCCCGGGTAATTTCATGGGAATATTTAAACACCGCCGGGACCAGCCGTTCCTGGGCCTCGATTCGGGAACGGGTAGCTTCCTCGTCCACGTAGGTAACCGAACGCTCGGCAATCACATCCCGATCGGCCACCCGGCCCACTTCGAATTCCCGCTTGTAATCAGAAAGCTGACTAGAACTTCCCGTTACCACGACGAAAAACCCTACAATTATACAGGAGACTCCTGCAGCCACGAGGGGAACTCGGCGGAATGGTTTAAAAAGAGAAGAGAAAATTTCAGGAATGGTCGTTTTCATAGGCTTGAATTATCTTCTTTATGAGGGGATTGCGGACCACATCCCCCGTGTTAAGGTAGGCAAAATAGAGCCCTTCCACATCATGGAGTATAGAAATCGCATGGAGCAATCCCGAATCACTGCGGCGAGGCAGATCGATCTGAGTAGTGTCCCCGGTGATCACCGCCTGGGATCCCTCTCCAATACGGGTAAGGAACATTTTCATCTGTTCCCGGGTGGTGTTCTGGGCTTCGTCCAGGATGATAATACAGTCGTTCAGGCTGCGTCCCCGCATATACGCCAGGGGAGCAATCTCGATGATCCGGGATTCTTCCATGCGGCGGATTGTTTCGTAGGGGATAAGGGCCTCCATCGCATCGTAAAGGGGCCTGAGGTAGGGGTTTATCTTTTGGGCGAGATCCCCTGGCAAGAAACCGAGGCTTTCCCCCGCTTCTACCACCGGCCGGGTAAGCACAAGTTTCCTTCGTTTTTTTGAAAGGACCTGTCTTAGGGCCTCCGCCACAGCAAGGAAGGTCTTTCCTGTTCCCGCGGGACCAACACAAAACACCACATCATGGGTCCTGAGGGCCTGTACATAGCGAGCCTGATTAATACTCCGCGGGTAAACCCTCCCAAACCCACTGGGTATCACAATGGCGGCCTCTCTCAGGGGATCCACCGACACAGCCCTTTCAGGGGCATCGATCATCGTCGCCGTGAGGGTACGTACATACTCAGGGGAAGGATGTTCCCCTTCCTGTACCGCTACAATCAAATGTTCAATAATCTGCTTAAAGAGGCCGCTCACGGCCCTATCGGCACTGGAAAACCGCAGTTCATTCCCCCGGGTGGAAATAATCCCCCCCAGAGCCCTTTCGATAACCCGCAGGTTGTCGTCGTTTGCCCCGCAAACGCCGCTTAAAATAGCGGGGTTTTCCAGGACAATAGTTATACTATCCTCCAAAGTTACCTCTAGTTGTTTAGTGTATAGACCAAGGGCGCCACAAGTCAATAGAGGGGCGCCAGCACCCTGTCTGTTTACAAAACAGGAGCCACCCTCAAAAAACTACCGCATCTTTTAAGGGGTAGGTCCAAACCTCTACTTAAACACAAAACCATCCTTATCATAGTAGGTTTGGGTTTTGAATTCCGAAATAGGTATCCATTGGACGAGAAAGCTCACTTTGGTGTTAAAGGCATACCGGTAGGGAAGCTGGGACGTATCCAGATAGGGCTCAAGATCGGTGGTTAAAGTGGCCGTCCAGTCCCCCATGTAATGTACCGCCTTGACCGATAAGGCCTGGAGCTTAAACCCCGAACTTTTGCGGAGCGTATCCGAATCAAAGCGAAAAGAATTGAGGAGATCCACCAGCATATTCTGTTCACCGGGTACCTGTACCGACTGCTCCCAGATGGGCCAGGACTGAATATAACGATAGATGACCCGGTTCTGACTTTTACTGGTAAACGAAAAATCGAGGAACTCATGAATCTTTACGGTGGTACCCAGGGAAAAAGTAAAACTTGAGTAGGTATAGCGCTGCAAATCAAGACTTAAGGAAGAAGAAATATTCAAACTTGCCTGTATTCGGTTTTTCCAGAATACCAGGTTATTGAGAGAAGTCCCATAGGAAAGTTGAAAAGCCTTAGGACGAAGGGCCTCTTCGTCGGAGGCAAGGGTCCATTTACCTCCACTAAAAAGGTAGGACTTGCTATAGGCATAGGAAAGGGAAGCCGAAAGGTCATACCACGAGAGGGTAGAAATCCAGGAGGTAAGACTTTTTTCTTCCGGCGTATAGGTAAGATCCTGTTTATATTGAAACCGGGGAGCAAACACCACCGTACCAGAAACGGTAAGAGGATTAAAAAGGGGATCTTCAAAGGGTTTAGAAATAGAGGTGTTTGCAGAAAGAGAACTGGCCCCCCACTGAAGACGGGTATTCCCACTCAAAAGGCTTTCCCGGGGGGGAAGTTCCATCGAAAGGCCGAGGGATTGTTCTCCTAACGACGTAAGAGCCGAAAGAGTGGCGGAAAGGCTGTGGCTCGAGATATAGTCCTTTGACCAGCTTCCCCAGAGGAGGTCCCATCGGGGATCCTGAACATCGTTATTAAACACCGTACTCAGCCATTTACCTTTAAGGGTATACTGGAACTGAGAATTCTTCCACATCTCATCCTGTACGAGGGGCCTTAAGGTAAAAGTGCTTTCTGCAGTAAGATAATATCCAGAAGCCTTGTATGCTGAGAGGAGCAGGCTATTCGCATCGATATCCGATGCGGAGGTATCAATGTACTGATAGTGTTGCCAGTTTGCGTTTCCCCCTATTTTAAAACTCATAGTGAAAAGGTTATCACTACGGGAGAAATTCGAAGCAATAGTACCATTAATTCCTAATATAGAATAGAGGTAACTAATATCACTCCAGTTTACTTCGTATACTTCTTTCCATTTGCTATAATGGTAGTGAAGATCCCACGAAGCGGTGGGATCAAGACTGTATTCCACATTCCATAAATACTGAGCCCCTCCTGAACCTTCAAAGGTTTGAGAAAGGGCCGGTATGGTAAAGGAATCAGAAGTATCAGCTTGTTTCTGCGGTCCCTCTGCCCCAGGTATTGTTTGTGGAGACCTTTCTTCTGTCCAAGGAGAGAGGGCACTGTCCAAAAGGTTCGCCTTTTTCCCATCCTCAGAGATAAGTTCCGATGAAGGACTCTTTTTTACACTATTTGAAAAGAGGGTCCCCCGTACATTCCCACTGAAAGATGCCAGGGTCCATTGGGAAGGATAAAAAAAGCTTTGCCAGGGAGAGGAACTGGATGCATAGAGGGTGGAACTCTTGGTTTTAAATATCAAGGTAGAACTGAGGGAATTGACGGTAAAACTCGAAATCAGAGGGCTAAGAACATCGGTAGGGATTGTCCCACTTCCTCCAATACGCAAATTATAGGATCCCAGAATATTAGAAGAACTAGAACTACTGCTCCCTGCGCTGGCCCCTTCTTTTATCATACTGAGCCAGTCCATCTGTTCGCTCCGATCGAGAAAATCATCGTCCACATAGGGATCGGAGTAGACCGGTATTGTCCAGGAGAGAGAGAAGGTTCCTAACGAAAGGGAGCCCGTCGCTTTAAAACGGTACCGAAAGGGAACCATCCAGTTCAAGAAATAGGCACTATTCCAATCTATAGATCCATCGATGGGATTGTAGGGGGAATACAGAGAGCTTCCTAATGGATAGATGGTCCGGCTAAACCCAATACCCATCGATACATCCTGTTTTCCCCATGCTCCGTTTTTGGGGATCGAAAGCTCAAGTCCCCCATAGGCCCCTAGATTCGCATACATATCAAACAGTATGGCCAGGGAAACCTCATCCCCGCTTTTTCGCCGCTCCCCCGTAGCCCTGAGAAACACCCCTTCCAACCGCCGCTCTTCGTTTTCGCTGGAACCGAGCAAGCGGGTAATGGAGTTTTCTGTGGACGAAGAGGCCTTAGGTCGCCCGAGGAGATAGGTAGTGGTCTGGACAAAAGACCCTTCCCGATTCCGGTATCCCAGCACCGGATGAAAGACTACCTCATCCCCCGGTAAATACAGAAAAGGAATATAAAACAAGGGGAGTTCCCCCACCTTAAGCACCGCATGGGCAATAGCCCAATCGTTGCCAGGAAGCAGCCAGAGCTTACTGGCGTGAATCGACCAGTAGGGCTCTTCTACCGAAGCGGTAGTGATATCCACATCCTGCAGGACCGTGGATCCCTCCGCATCCCGGGAAATTACCTGACCTGTAAATTTATAGGCATTGGATTTCCCTTCCATGGCCCGCTCAGAAAAGCCCCCCAGGAAGGCCCCCGATAAAGAGTCCAGGTTAAGGCTTAGGGCCGTGCCACGAAACGTTTCGATCACTTCGCCTTTCTTTTTGGTATAGATCACATTCCCCCGGGCAGATAATTGATTTCTGGTTTTATTGTACAATAATTCTTCTGCCGACAGGGTATAGCTGGTGTCCCCTTCTTTTATCGTAATTTGAACCTTACCACGGAGCCGGGCGTATTCTTCGTTTACCACATCAAGGGTAAAAAACTCACTTTGTTCGGCCGACTCTATCACGATGGTCCGTGGGGAAGAAGTCTTCTCTGGGGTTTTTGGTTTTTCCGAACTACTGATTTGTTCTTTCCCGGAGGCATCACTACCTTTCGACAGGGGGATACCGTAATACTGTCGCAGACGGTTCTGCAATTCTTCCCGGGTTCCTCCTTCGGAAAGCCCCAGGCGCCGACACCAGGAGGCAAGTTCCAGAAGGCTTGAGGTGGCAATATCCATTTCAAGGATCTGCTGTTCTTTGGTGAGCGGAGGAGTTCCGCGACTTTCTTCCGAAGCCCCCCCCTGTTGTAAAGAAGGCAACGCCCCGGTGGCAGTGTCCCCACCCTCTGTTCCATCGAGAGCCCAGAGTCCCCCCGCAAGTCCCAGCAAGAGGGAACACGCGAGGACCATCATGCTTACCACAGGGAGAGGTGTCTGTTTCATCGTGCCCGCTGTAATTGTTCCTTAATGTAGTATCCGGTATAGGACTCGGCACACTGGGAAACCTCTTCGGGGGTCCCGGTAACCACCACCGCTCCCCCCCGATCTCCCCCTTCCGGTCCCAGATCTATAACATAATCCGCCTGGAGAATCACATCCAGGTTATGCTCAATCATGATCACCGTGTTTCCCTGATCCACCAGCCGATGAATCACTTCCATAAGCTGTTTCACATCCGCAAAGTGGAGGCCCGTGGTGGGTTCATCCAGAATGTACAGGGTCTTGCCGGTAGAACGGCGAGAAAGTTCCAGGGCAAGCTTTACCCGCTGAGCTTCTCCCCCCGAAAGGGTCAGGGCGGACTGACCAAGCTTGATATAGCCGAGCCCTACCGAAAGGAGGGTTTCCAGTTTTCGCGCGATAGGCGGAATAGGCGCAAAAAAAAGGGCCGCCTCTTCGATGGTCATATCCAATACATCGGCGATATTTTTCCCCTTGTAACGGACTTCCAGGGTTTCCCGATTAAAGCGTTTTCCATGGCATACGTCGCAGGTAATGTACACATCGGGAAGAAAATTCATTTCGATTTTGATAGTCCCATCGCCCTGACAATTTTCGCAGCGACCGCCCCGAACATTAAAGGAAAAACGGCCCGGTTTATAGCCCCGACTCTTTGCCTCCGGGAGGGAAGCAAACAGATCCCGGATAGCCGAAAAGACCCCCACATAGGTGGCCGGATTAGAGCGGGGTGTACGTCCAATAGGACTCTGATCTATGTTGATTACCTTGTCGATGTATTCAATGCCCTCGATACTATCATAGCTTCCCTCTTCGTAGTTGGTACGGCTGACCCGGTTGGATACGGCGGGGAAGAGGATATCCGATAAAAGGGTCGATTTACCGGAACCGGACACTCCCGTAATCACCGTAAAAGCCCCGAGGGGGAACGAGACGGTGATGTTTTTTAAGTTATGTTCCCGGGCTCCCCGAATAGTGAGGTACTGGCCGTTTCCTTTCCGCCGTTCTTCCGGAATTTTCATAAAGAGGGTTCCCGCCAGGTACTGGCCCGTAAGGCTTTCTGGAACCCGCATTACCTCCTCGGGGGTTCCCTGGGCAACCACCTGCCCTCCGTGCACCCCGGCCCCCGGCCCAAGGTCCACGATATGATCCGCCACCCGCAGGGTTTGTTCGTCGTGTTCTACCACGATAAGGGTGTTACCGATATCCCGCAGATACAACAGCGTATCGATCAGCCGCTGATTATCCCGCTGATGGAGGCCGATAGAAGGTTCATCGAGAATATACAGCACCCCCACCAGGCTTGACCCAATCTGGGTAGCAAGGCGGATCCGCTGGGCCTCTCCGCCTGAAAGGGTAGCGGCGCTCCGATCCAGGGTAAGATAGTCCAGTCCCACATTCTTCATAAAGCCAAGGCGGGCACGGATTTCTTTAAGGATCTGGGCTGCGATGGTTTGCTCCGTAGAAGAAAGGCTCAGGTGCTCAAAGAAAGCAAGGCTTTCGGCCACCGAAAGCCGGGACAGTTCCCAGATATTCTTTCCCCCTACGGTTACCGCCAGGGCCTCCGGTTTTAAGCGCTTGCCCCCGCAGACCTCACAGGGACGGTGGCTCATAAACTTTTCAAGCCATTCTTTGATTCCCGGCGACTGGGTTTCCAGGTACCGGCGTTTCAGGTCTTCCAGGATTCCAGGGAAACGGGTTCTGTATTCAAAGCGGCCGGTTTTATCCCGGTTCTCGTAGCGCACATCGATAGCCTCATCGGTACCATAGAGGATCGCCTTCATCACATGGGCAGGAAGCTCTTCAAAGGGGGTATCAAGGGAAAAATGAAGATGCCGGGCCAGGCTTTCAAAACGGCTCCGGTTCCAGGCCGAATCGGGATTATAGGGAATGCAGCCCCCTTCATTAAACGAAAGGCTCTTATCGGGGATTACCAGGTCCGGATCAAACTCCATACGGGTTCCAAGGCCAGTACAGGCGGGGCATGCCCCAAAGGGATTATTAAACGAAAAAAGCCGGGGCTGAAGTTCGGGGATGGAAATACCACAGTCAGGGCAGGCATTGGTTCGGCTAAAGAAAAGTTCTTCCTCCCCATTCGGGGTTTGATGCAACACCGTCATGATGCCCTCGGCGGTCTCCAGGGCCTGCTCTACCGCTTCCGCAAGGCGGGATCGATTTTCCCGGGAGACTACGAGGCGGTCCACCACAATCTCGATGGTGTGTTTCTTTTGCTTATCCAGTTTGATGCTGTCCTCAAGCTGTACCACCAGTCCATCGATGCGGGCCCGAACAAAACCCGCCTTTCGGGCATCTTCGAGTATTTTCTGATGCTCCCCCTTTTTTCCCCGGATCACTGGTGAAAGGATCTGGACCCGCGCACCCTCTCCCAGGGCCAGGATTGTATCAATAATCTGGTCTGTCGATTGTTCCCGGATTTCCCGTCCACAGGAGGGACAGTGGGGAATGCCGATACGGGCGTAGAGGAGTCGATAGTAATCGTAAATTTCCGTCACCGTCCCCACCGTCGAACGGGGGTTCCGATGGGTGGTCTTTTGTTCGATAGAAATGGCCGGCGAAAGCCCTTCAATATAGTCCACATCGGGCTTGTCCATACGCCCCAAAAACTGACGGGCATAGGCAGAAAGGCTTTCTACGTAGCGTCGCTGTCCCTCCGCAAAGATAGTGTCAAAGGCAAGGGAACTCTTTCCCGAACCAGAAAGGCCTGAAATCACAATGAGTTTATCCCGGGGAAGCACAAGGTCGATGTTCTTTAAATTATGTTCCCGGGCTCCTTTAATGATAAGCTTATCCATACGACGCTAGCATAACGGTACGGGCGGGAGAAAACAAGTCCTCCCTCCCAAGAAGGGTTTTCCTTCAGATCTTCTAACAACGCAAGCCCTTGACAGGGACCAGCCCTCCATGGTATGGTGCGCCCATCGGGCGTTTAGCTCAGTTGGCTAGAGCGCCTCGCTTACACCGAGGAAGTCGGGAGTTCGAGTCTCTCAGCGCCCATACGTACCCATCCAGTGTTTGTGATGGGTGATGAAAAACAAAGCCCACCGAACAAAACAATCCTCCATACATGTTATGTGCCACCAATCCCGCGGAGGGGATTCCTCTTGTACTCCGCGGAGCACAAGAGGTCCCCGGGGGAAGTCCTTTGTGTCAGACTTTTTAGAGCCCTTTAGAACCAGAGCCCGAAAGCATACGGGCAATCTGTTCCCGCACCTGTTCGGGAAGGGCCTTGCGTTCCTCAACGCTTAAGTTCTTCGTAGAAATAGGGGGACCAAAGGCAAGACGAACCGGGACGGCCCGCACGAAGCCCGTTTCTTCATACACCGCGTAACTGCCTTCGATAGCCATGGGGATGATGGGAGAACCCGCCAGGGTGGCGAGCTTAAAAGCCCCCGCCTTAAAGGGTAACAGCCCCTTCCCGCGGCTTCGGGTTCCCTCAGGGAAAATGATCATCGAAAGCCCCCGACGGATTCGCTCCGCTCCCCATTCGATAGCCCGGCGGGCCTGGCCTATGTTTTTTCGGTCCAGGAAAAGGCCGCCCAACAGGAGCACCCAGAGGTTAATAAACGGGAAAAAAAGGATTTCCTTTTTTGCAATAAAACCAAAGGCCCGCGGTATGTATGCCAGGGCAAGGATCACATCGAAATCCCCTGGATGGTTCCCCACAAAACAGAGGCCCTCTCCTTCCCGGGGAATGTGCTCCAGTCCTTCCACGGTGACCTTACACCCCGTAGCCCAGATGACCGCCCGGGCCCACAGGCGAGCCAGGCCCCGCAAAAGCCAGCGGGCAAACCGGTCAAATCCAATCAAGGAAAGAATAAAAAAGATAAATCCCAGCGGCAATGCGATGGCCACCGAGATCCATATGCCCGCAAAAACCAGAATAGTTTTTATTAGCAAGACGAGTCTTTTCATGGCTCGTTCCCCTTTTTGCCAAGGTTTTCCTCGGGATTTTTAAGATCTATTCCCCTTGTTCTACCGCGGGGATGATACCAAAAGAAACCAAGATTCGTCGAGCCTCCTCCGCTCCTTTCCAGAGAAACGCCTGGAAACCCACGGCCCGGGCCCCTTCTATGTTGACAGGAAGGTCATCAAAAAACAGGACCTCCGCTGGAGAAAGGCCCAGAACTCTAGCACAGTGTTCGTAAATCTCCCGGTCAGGTTTATTTACCCGTACGTCGCAGGAATACACCGCCCCATCCACCTCCTGGAAAAGAGGGAACCGTTCCCGGGCCCGCCGCAGAAACTCCACAGGCATATTCGAAAGGATTCCCACTTTCTTGCCCGCCCGTTGCACCGCCCTGACCAGTGCTATCGTCTCAGGATTAAGCCGGGACCAGCTCTCCATATCCGCTTCCACAAGCCGCTCAAGCACAGCCGGGGGCACCTCTCGACCAAGCCGTTCCAGGATAGCCCTATAATAGGCGACCCCTGACAGGTCTCCCCGATCCCAGGCGGGCCGAAGGGCCCACAGCACCGGTTCTAGTTCACGGGCAGGCACCCCCGCGAGTCCGGCCAGTCGATCCATCGTGCCGGGGGCCTGTGGAAGGGAAAGCACATTCCCGTAATCAAATACTACCGCTTTGATGTCCGTCCGTAGTTGCATCTCCTTCTCCTTTTCCTACACACTTCATCGATTCACCGTATCCGTCCCGCCACGTACACCCTATCCCACGAGGGAGGCCAGTTTTTCCCGAATAAATTCACTTTTTTCTTTGAGGCCAATTGTACCGGTCTGTAAGATAAGCACCTGGGGGGCCCGGGGGTCCAGCCTTACCTTTCCGCCGCTTTCCTGCATGAGCCGGAGGAGCCGGTCAATACTCACCTTTGAAACTTTTCCGAATTCGATACGGACCTGTCCAGCCTTTTCCCGCAGAGAAACGATGGAAAGCTCCCGACAGATGATCCGAATTTCCGCCAAGGAAAGCAGGCTTTGTACTACGTCTGGCAAGGGACCAAAGCGATCGAGCAGTTCCGCATAGACCCGTTCCAGTTCCTCCCGGCTCTGGATGGCGGCGATTTTCTTGTACACCTCCATCTTGGTCTGGGCCGTATCAATATAGCTATCAGGTATATATCCCGTGTATTCCAGTTCAAGGTAGACCTCCGCGGGAGCCTCATAGTGTTCGTTCTGAAGCCGTTCAATGGCTTCATCAAGAAGGCGGAGGTACATATCAAAGCCCACCGAATAGATATCCCCCGACTGCTCTTTGCCAAGTAGATTCCCGGCACCTCGAATTTCCATATCCTTCATGGCAATCTTGAAGCCCGATCCAAGCTCGGTAAAATCCGAAATCACCTGGAGTCGCTTCATGGCTAATTCCGACAGGGCCCGGTCCTTAGGATACAACAGGTAAGCGTAGGCGATGCGGTCCGACCGCCCTACCCGTCCCCGCAATTGGTACAACTGGGAAACGCCATACATATCGGCCCGATCGATAATGATGGTATTCACGTTGGGGATATCGATACCGTTTTCGATAATGGTGGTAGAAACGAGCACATGGCTTCCCCCATGGATAAAGCGGTGCATCACATCCTCCAACTCCTGGCTATCCATTTGTCCGTGGGCCACATCGATGAGGAGTTCCGGCACAAGCCGTTCCAGCATTCGCCGGACATCCTCAAGACTTTCTACCCGGTTATGCAGGTAAAACACCTGGCCTCCCCGCTCTACTTCCCGGCGTATGGCTGCCGCCACCCGGTCTTCGTTAAATTCTTCGATAAATGTTTCTATGGGATGGCGATTATAGGGAGGGGTGGTAAGGAGGCTCATGTCTCGAATTTTAAGAAGGCTCATGTGGAGTGTTCGGGGGATGGGGGTAGCGCTCAGGGTAAGACAATCCACGTTGGTCTTTAGTTCCTTAAGCCGTTCCTTGTCCTTCACCCCAAAACGCTGTTCCTCATCAATCACCAGGAGCCCTAAATCTTTGAAGACCACATCCTTTTGCAGGATTCGATGGGTACCGACGAGGATATCGATCTCCCCCTTTCGAACCGCCTCCAGGGTTCTGCGGGCCTCCGCCTTGTCCACAAAGCGGGAGAGCATGCCGATCCGCACCGGGAACTGGGCAAAACGATCCTGGAAATTCTCATAGTGCTGCTCTGCCAAAATCGTCGTGGGAGCAAGAAAGGCCACCTGCTTTCCCCCCATGACCGCCTTAAAACAGGCCCGCAGAGCCACCTCGGTTTTCCCGTATCCCACATCACCGCAGACAAGCCGATCCATAGGAAAGGGGCTTTCCATGTCCCGCTTAATTTCTTCCACACAGCGCAGTTGATCCTCCGTTTCTTCGTAGGGGAAGGCCGCTTCAAAGGCAAGCTGCCACTCCGTATCTTTGGGAAAGGCGTAGCCCGGGGCGGTTTTTCGCCGGGAATAGAGGTCCAGGAGTTTCTGAGCGATATCTTCGACGGATTTTTTTACCCGGTTCTTCCGGTTTTCCCAGCTCTTAGAACCGAGTTTGTCCAGACGAGGTGGGGCCCCCTCGTTCCCAATATAGCGCTGAACCAGATTCACCTGCTCAATGGGGACAAAGATATATTCCTCATCGGCATACTCTATTTTGATGTAGTCCCGCTCGTTCCCCAGGGCCCGAACCCGCTCAATCCCCTTAAAGAGCCCAATCCCGTAATTCACATGGACCACATAATCCCCGGGGTTCAGTTCAACGAAGGTATCGATCGCCGCACTGCGGGCGTGTTTTAAAGAACGGGGAAGCCGTTTCCGGCGACCAAAAATTTCCTGTTCCTGGATAACCAGGAGTTTGATCTCCGGTAAACCAAAACCGGTGGAAAGGGGAAGGGCCAGGACCGGCACGGTGTACTCTTTTAAGAGCTCTTCTATGCGGCTCGCCTGTACCTCCGATTCGGCAAGCACCACAATCTGCCACCCCTGTTTCAGGAGATTCTGCAGTTCTTCCTTAAGATATTGAATATTCCCAAAAAAACTGCGGGGGGGATCGCACAGTATCTGAATCCGATGGGCCCCTTCCTCGCCCCTGCCTTTGATAGTCCGAAAGGAGATCCGCCGTTCTACCCGGGATGCGAGTTGTTTAAAACTTAAAAGGAGTCTCGAAGGGAGGGGCACTTCCCGTTCCCGACGGGTGCGGCGGTACAGGCCCTCGTATTCTTTAAAAAGGGTTTCCTCCGCATTTTCCAGTCGTTCCCGATCCAAATATATCAGGATCGCCTCCTTTCCCACATAATCAAGGACCGATGCGGCCTGGGGAAAGGCCAGGGGAAACAATAGCTCTTCGCCGGGGATTTGCCGTTTTTCAATCAGGGCATCGAGAATAAGCTGGCGACCAGATTCGCTAAATTCTTCACAGGAAGCCAGGGTTGCGCCCAGGGCCTCAATTCTTTCGTCAGTCCAGAGTACTTCCTTTACTGGAAAGATGTGGAGAGATTCCAGGGATTCCCCCCCACTCTGGTTTTCTGGATCAAAGGCCTTAATAGCCTCTACCCGGTCATATTCAAAAAGAATACGGTACGCCCTGGATTCCCCCGGCATATAGATATCCAGCACCTCCCCCCGCAGGGCGTACTCCCCATGGACCTGTACCCGGGGAACCCGGGTGTATCCGTACTGCTGGAGGCGCTCCCCCAGGAGGGTAGGATTGATGGGCTCTCCTACGGCAATCCGTTGGAGGAGACCCGAAAAATACGAAACCGGGGGAACCGGCGTCAGCAGGGCCCGTTCACAGGTAATAACGATGGCAGATTTTTCAGATAATAAGAGGGAAAGGATCCGGGACCGCTCTCCAAAAACAGAAGAAAGGGGGCTCATATCCCGGTAGGGCATGGTACCCCACCAGGGGAACAGGAGCGCCCTCTCTCCCAGGGCCCCCAGATCGCTGGCGAGCTCTTCCGCCTCCTTTTCAGTAGGGGTGACTATCAAAAGGGGACGCTGGGTAAGGTGAAAAAGGTCCCCCAGAAGAAGGGCCTGAAGGGACCCTTCCACTCCCTCTACCTCCAGGGGAAACTGTCCTCTTTGGACGGCGTCTACAAGGAGCTTCCTCCCCGGAAAACGGGATATTCGTTCAAGGAACACAGGAAAGGATACAGTATTCATGGGTATATTCCGAAAAATACAGTAAGGAAATTAATGGAATCACTATGAGGGCAGTATACAAAGTTATCGGTATAATATCCATATGGATGGCAGGCGTTCTTTCTCAGATCTGGGCCCAACCAGTGGAACTTACCATCCGGTACTACGATAAACGGGTCTATTTTGCGGGTCAAAAACCGGTCTTTATCCAGGTAACCCTAACCAACCGAGGGGCCAGTACCTATCGATTCAAATTGGCCGATGACCGGGCTTTTTCCATCGATTTTGACGTGAGGACCTTGAATAACCGCCCCGTAGAAGCCACAGAAGTACTGATTCGGAAGCGCAGCACCAGCCAGCGTATTTATTTCCGTGAATTATCCCTGGAACCGGGAGAGTCCTTTTCTTTTACCGAAGATCTTACCGACTATAGTGCCATAACAAGTGCCGGTTCCTACGTCGTTCAGGCTGTTTTTTATCCCGAACTCCTGCAGCGGGAAGCACCCACACGATCGCCCAGCCCTGGGGGAGCATCGCCAAATGTGGGGACCATCACGGGGGCCCCCAATACGCCGGCATCGGCTTCCGGCATGGGGCTTCGTTCCAACACCCTTGCCCTTTCCATTCGTCCTGCGCCCCTCCCCGAACAAGGAAAAGTGGCGGCCCTCATTGATGTGGAAACCAACGAAATTCTTCAGCGGGAACCCTTAAGCCCCGATAAAGTCATTGAATACATGCTCACGGCCCGTCAAAAAGGACAATGGGAAAAATTTTTCTTATACCTCGATCTGGAAGCCCTGTTACTGCGAGATCCCGTAAAAAAACGCATGTGGCTTGCGGAATCCGAGGAAGGTCGGCTCCGGATGTTGGATAAGTTCCGCTCTGATTTAAAAAGTGCCGTCGTGGATGGGGATATCGTCACCATTCCCATGGAGTTTCAGGTAGAAAAAACGACCTATGGGCCTGAACAAGGAACCGTCACGGTTCTCGAAAAATTCCGGGTGGGACGATACATAGAACGGAAACGCTATATTTACAGCGTTGAAAAAAAAGATAATATATGGATGGTGGTAGACTACGCGGTCATTAATCTGGGGACAGAATGAAGCTACTCATAGTTATTGGTGCCGATGAGGTGTATACCCTTCTCCATACTTCCCTGAAACCTCTGGGATGTGAGCTTATCCGGTATCGACATCCTCTTAAGGCGATGGACAATATTGATGAGGTAGACCCTGAAGGAATAATCATCAGTGCCGAAGATTTTCCCCGGCATTGGAAAACCCTCGTTCAGTTTATTCGCAGCGAGCGTCCCAAAGAAAAAACCCCCATTATTCTCCTTAAAGGGCCACGGTTTTCCTTTGAAGAAGCGGCTAAAGCTTCGTACCTCGGGGTAAGCGGGATTGTTTCGGAGGACCTTACCAATCCGGAAGAGATGGATCGGCTTGAAAGTATCTTAGGACGCTATCTTCCCTTCGAAGAAAGCCGCCGGACCCGTCGGATTCGACCTGAACCATGGGACCAGTTTGGTCTTATTTTCTCTCATCCGAGGCGGGGCATCCTCATTACAGGATCTATCCAGACTATATCTATTAATGCTCTTTCTTTTCTTCCCCAGCGAGAGGCCCTGGTCTCTGATATTCCTCTGGATACCCCTATTCCCCTCTGCACATTGCGCGTAGGGGAACAATTTCTCCATCCTATCTGTAAACTGGTACGCACAGGAAGAATCCTGGTTCTCCAATTTGAATCCTTCCCCGAAGGAGAACAGGAGATTCTAGAGCAGTACCTTCAGGAACGGCCCTTCCGAGAACAAAAGTACCGGGAAGGGGAAAAAATCTCCTCTACCTGAGAAGTTCCTCATTTATGAAAACGCAACTCTAAAAAAAGGGGGAGCACCGCACCGCCCCCCTTTCGGCTCAGCCCGCACCAAACCGTCGCCTCAGCCACCGCGGCTCCCCCCTCGCGCCTGCTTCCTTCGCCGCTTCCACAGCCCTTCCCCGGCCGGGCTTCCAGCCCGGCCCACTACCCAGAGCCCACGGCTCAGGCGATCAGGCGCTCCCCCCACTCCGGGCTCACCCACGGCGGGGCCCTTCTCAGGGCCCCTTTAGCCAATCTTACCCGGTTCTCGCGGCCTCTAAGCCACCCCGGAAGGTTTTTTGCGGGTGGGGGCTGCTCCCACCAGGCCACAGCGGGCGTCTTTTGGCTCCTTTCCGGGTTACCCCGCAATAGCGCCAGTTTTTTGGGGGCCCAGTTCTCCACCCCAGAAGGTTTTTGGGCCCCTCTCCAGGCCCCCACCACACCCGATTTCCCCTTCCAGCCTTGCCTTCCCACCATCCCTGTGCTATGGTTTTCCTATGCCAGACCACCACGACCGCGGCTACAAGGCCCTCTTCTCTAACCAGCGCTTCATGGAGCAACTGGTCA
>NZ_PTQW01000055.1 GCF_004343725.1 Treponema sp. J25 | reverse complement strand
GTTCTACCGTCAGATCCCCCTTACTCAGGGAGCGAATACCCCCCACGATCGATACTACACTCCGTGCAATGGTACCGGAAAACAGCAGGGCCGCCAGGGCAATCAGAATGATAAGAACTAACACCGTTCCTGCGGCAATCAGAAAAGCCCGTCGCTGGATCCCCTGGATGCGTGCATCGATCACCGCTCCTTGTTCCAGGATCACCTTCCCAGAGGACTCTAAGTTATAGTTTAGAGCCTGGAGGGTAGAATCAAAGCGACTTAAGGCAAATTGAATAAGACTTTTAAACTCCTCATATTTATCTGAATAACTCATACCAGTATACAAGAGCCGAAATGCAATGGTATCGGGATTCAAAAAGAGTTCCTTTGCATACTGGTAAATTTCTGCGTAAATCTCATTCAGGGTCGTAAGATTGGTATTATTAAGATCCCGCAGGCGTTCAATAATGGTAAAGGCCTCTGTCAGGGCTTTATCGTTCCGCAGGTATGTGGCGCGTTCCAGGTCTTTAAAGGCTTCCTCATAATTGGCGATAGCCTTTTCCAGGTTGGTCCTTCCCACCGTAAAGGTCACGTTATCCAGGCGGTTCACCTCTGCCTGGAGGGCAATGACCCGAACACCCAGGGCATCCAGGTATTTCCGCTCCCGATCAATCTGAATTAAGGGAGCCTGCATAATAAAATACACCGAAGCGCTTCCCGAAAGAAGTATAATCATCCCTAAAACAAGGAATGTTAATTTTGCTCTAATCTTCATATAACAATACTATCATGGTATACTTAAAAAAGGAATTGGGCCAATTGACCTGTTAATTTATATATATTATTTTCCATATACAGGAGTCAAGAACATGCAACGAGTTGATACGGATTTAGTAATTATTGGAGCGGGCCCGGCGGGGCTTACCGCAGCCCAGTATGGGGCCCGGGCAAATCTCAGGACCACCCTTATCGAGGAAATGGCTATCGGGGGACAATCTCTGCTTATCGATCACCTGGAAAATTATCCAGGTTATGTGGAACCCCGCAGTGGGTTTGATCTTGCCCAGGATATGTATCGGCAGGCAGAAAAATTCGGGGCCCAGTTTTTAAATGATTCGGTAACGGCCCTTCGCAAGGAAAATGATATCTTTGTGATTAGCCTCGGCAGTGGGAACACCCTTACCGCCTATGCAGTGGTCCTTGCCACAGGGGCAAAGCACCGAACCCTGGATGTCCCCGGGGAAGCGGAGTTTTCAGGTCGAGGGGTGTCCTACTGCGCCACCTGCGATGGTCCCTTCTTTAAAGGGAAAAAGATGTTCGTGGTAGGCGGCGGAGATGCGGCCTGTGACGAAGCCCAGTTTCTTTCTAAACTTTCTGACCAAATCGTAATGGTGCACCGGCGGGATCGGTTCCGGGCCCAGAAGGCCCTGGCCGAACGGGTACTCCATAATCCGGCTATTCAGGTTCGATTTAACCATCGGATCGTAGAAATAAAGGGCGATACCAAGGTACGCTCCGTGGTCTTAGAAAATCTACTTACCGGTGAACGGTACGAAGAGGCTACCGAAGCGGTATTCATTTTCGTGGGCTCTATTCCTCAAACAGCCCTGGTGCCAGAAGCAGAAAAAGACGAGGCCGGGTACATCATTACGGATCAGCGGATGGAAAGTTCCATTAAAGGCCTCTTTGTGGCGGGGGATGTACGGGCCACCCCCTTCAGACAGGTAGTGGTCGCCGCCGGAGAGGGGGCTATTGCAGCCCATAGCGCAGCCCAGTATATTGATGAACTAAAAGGTGAAGCCTATCGATAATAGGCTATCCACAGCGATACGGAAGGAGAGATTTTTCTTGGGTAGGGGAATCATCATTTCACGACTCAGAGTACAGCTCTGTACTACAGTGCGGCGGTGGGGATTTATGCTGGGGGTACTTCTCTTGCTCCCCTGGCATGCCCCCGCCATAGAGCCGGTTGATTTCTTTACCCAGAAAGATCCGTCGGTGCTGGCAGAAGAGTTGCTTTCCCGTATGAGTGACGAGGAGATCCTTGCCCAGGTATTCATGTTTGGCTGGGTAGGAGCAGACCCCTCGCCCCTCATTCTGGAGTGGATAGAAAAACGCCGAATTGGGGGCGTAAAAATTTTTGGATGGAATACGGAGGATACCCTGCGGCTTGCCAGGGCCGTGGGAAGTCTACAGGAAGGGGCCCTCCGCTCACCCCTTAAGATCCCCCTCTTAGTGGCGACCGACCAGGAAGGGGGTTGGATCCGACACGTCAAGGGGACAACCAGCGAAAGCCCGGGGAACATGGCCATCGGGGCCTCAGGATTCCCTCAGGATGCCTACCAGGCGGGATTTTATATTGGGAGAGAACTCGCTGCCCTGGGCATCAACATGAATTTCGCCCCCACCGTGGATCTTTACACCAATACCCGTTCGGTGCTTATCGGTCCCCGTTCTTTCGGGGATAATCCTTCGGCAGCGGGAATTCTAGGAGCCGCCTTTGCCCGGGGAATGGAAAAGGCGGGGGTTATTCCCACGGCGAAACATTTTCCCGGCCACGGAGACACGGAACTCGATTCCCATGGCATCCTGCCCCTTATCAATATTCCTTTTGAAACGCTGTGGAACCGGGAACTGCTTCCGTATCGTATTCTGGTAAAAGAGAGAATCCCCGCCATCATGTCAGGACACCTGGCCTTTCCCCTAACAAAGGCGGGAAGGACCCCTGCATCACTCAGTCCGTATTTTATTACCGAGATTCTGCGGAAAAAAATGGGATTCACCGGCATAGTGGTAACCGACGACCTTATGATGAATGGAGCCACCACCCCTGCGGGAAGCCTTTCCCGAGCCGCTCAACTTGCCCTCGAGGCGGGCAACGATATTTTGATGTTTTCAAAAACCCCCTTCCTAACCGATCCGGTATGGACCAATCTTCTTGCCACCATGCAACAGAATCCCCAATTCCGTCGGCGGGTTCAGGATGCGGCCCGGCGGGTACTGGAGCTTAAACTCACTTACCTGAGGCGCCCTGAGACACCACCCTTTGTTCCGAAAGAGGCGGAGGTCCGTAAAAGAGTTCCCGATAAGGAAGGGCAGGCCTTCTTTCTTCAGTTAGCAGCCCGGAGCGTCACGGTTATATTCAACAAAAATGGGGTAATACCCGTCAAGAAAGAACAGGCCAGCAGGGTGCTTTTTGCAAGTCCCTTCGAAGATTTTCTTTCCCAGGGAAGAAAACTGTTCCCCGGGGTTCGTACATGGCGTTTTTCCTATGATGCTCCAGAAAGGCTTGAAATAGAACAACAGAACCTTCGCCTCCAGGCCCAGCAGGTAGACACGGTGGTTATCACCTGCGCCAATGGCTATGGAACAAATCTTATTGAAGCCCTTCGTACCAGCGGAAAGAGGGTCATTGTGGTATCCGTACTCTCGCCTATATATGTAGAACGGCTCCCCTGGGTTGACGGGGCCCTGGCGATATATAGTTATGCCCCCGAATCGTTTCTTGTTGCCCTTTCGACCCTGGCGGGAACCATCCAACCAGAAGGGAAGCTTCCCTTTAAAGGGCTTAAGCTTACCTCATAAAGCAAAAAAAGGAGAGAAACCCCCGGCCTTCCTTAGAGAAGGAACAGGGTAAGAAGATGAGGCCTATTCATGGCATGGGAGCGGATTCAAAATTGGCAGGAGAGCGACGTAGGTCGCTTTTTTGCGGAACAGGAAATTCAATGTGTGGCCGCCAGTTTTCGTTTCCAGCACTTTAACCCAGCGCGGGATACGTTGTGGGGATGGCGAGATACGGAAGGAAGGCTCAGGGCTCTTTTATTTTTTTCCGGTTCGATTCTTCACCCCCTGTTGGATATGTCTGGTTTCACCGAAAAAGAAGCACCCCCCTTTACCAACAGGAACGCCCTTCGTTCAATCATAAAAAAAATGACCCAGCGCCCCTGTCGACGGCTTCGTTCTATTCAAGGGAATTCTTTGCTTACCACCCTTTGTGATGAACTTGTTACCGCACTCGGCTTTTCCCAGAAGGACACTCAAGAGTACCTTCTCATGCGGTTCCCGTTTCCCCACGATAGACCAGATTTCACGAATGAAGGGGGGGCTCTTTCCCGGAGCACAGATTTTTTTGCAGGGAAAGAGGATAAAAGCATGAAAACGACCCAATCGCCGGAGAAACACCCCAGGGGGGAGACTCTCCATTTCTTTTGGGGAACTACACAACCGGACCGTCGTTTTTATAATGAACTATATGAACTCCAGGCCGCGTATGAACAAGAAGAGGTCTTACCCAGGGGAAGTCCCTTTGATGCGGCTTCCTGTCGTTGGACGCTGGATAGTATCTTAAAGCATCACCTTCTTATTACCGTCGAAAGGGATGGGGCGCTCATAGCGAAGGCCAATACCAATGCCTGGGGGGTTCACCATGTGCAAATTGGGGGAGTATACGTACGTCCCCCCTACCGAAATCAAGGGATTGCGGGGAGAATGCTGGCCCGTTTAATCGAAGAACTTCAGGGTCAGCAAAAAACCCTCACCCTTTTTGTAAAAAAGGGGAATAGCCCTGCCCGTAAGCTTTACGAAAAGCTCGGCTTTACCTATGTGGCGCCCCCCATGGGGGAGTATCGCATTAGCTATTATTAGGCCTTTCACGAGAAAGGACCACTTTAACGGCGGGCAAAGAGGGGGATTTCTCTTCCAGTTAGCCCAGTTGCCGGGCCCGCTGGAATGCCGCATCTACCGCGGCCATCACGGTTCCCCGGAAGGCCCGGGACTCCAGCACTGAGAGGGCCTCGATGGTCGTACCCGCGGGGGAACAGACCGCATCCTTAAGTTGTCCCGGATGCTGGCCTGTTTCAAGGACCATGGCAGCACTCCCCAGAACCGTTTGAGCCGCATACTGCAGGGCCTTCTCCCGGGGCAGCCCCGCCCGCACCCCCCCATCGGCCAGGGCTTCAATAAAAAGATACACATAGGCCGGTCCCGACCCCGAAAGGGCCGTCACCGCATCAAAGTACCGTTCCTCGATGCGATCGAGGGTTCCAGCCCCCTGTAAATACCCCTCCAGCGTAGCCAGTTGTTCTGCTGAAACGTGGGAATTCGCCGTGACGGCGATCATCCCCTGGTTAATCAGGGCAGGCGTGTTAGGCATAAGACGAATAATGGGCTGATTCCAGGAAACGTTAGGGAATTCCGCAGCTATGGGAGCCACATGAGGCCCCGACACAGTATCCGTAGAAAAAGGTTTTTCCGGGAGTGGCGCTTCCGCGGCCTTTTTGAGGGTCTCTTCTATTTTTTGAATGGTCCAGCCTGCCACCACCGAGACAAGGCAGACTGATCCATGTCGCAAACTTCGATCCTTACAGGAGAAGGCTATGTCCCCAAGAACCTGAGGAAGCACCTGGGGCTTCACCGCCAGGAGCACAAAATCAGAATACGTTACCACCTCTTCATTGGAACCACAGAGGTTTGCTCCCAATTCATCCGCCAGTTGCCGGGCCTTTTCCTGGTTCACATCGGTTACGGCCAGCGCCGATCCCGGAAGCACCCGGCGGGCCGCCCGCATGAGGGCGCTCCCCATGTTCCCGCTTCCAATACAACCCAGGGTATATTTCATCGAGCCCCTCCTGTCTAAAAAAGTGAAAAACAACCAAAACTTTTGGTTCTATAACTTAAAAGCCGGCTACCCCACCCATCAGAGGACCCCACTAACACGGGGCCCCTCGACAACAGCGCGTCTCATCGGGTCACCTGTCCTTGTCACGCCCCGCCGGACAGCCTCGGCCTCATTCCGCCTTTCGAAACCGCCGTGCCTCTCCTACCCTGCCAGGAACGCCGTTCCCTGTTGCGTTCCTGCCGCAAGCTGCTCCAGGGCCCGGGGTTTTCCCCCATGGGCAAGAATCATAGGAATCCCATAGTGCAGGACCTTTTCGGCGGCCTCTAACTTCGTGCCAATTCCCCCCGTGCCAAAGCCGTTGGTTTCACCTATGGAAATCCGGTCCCGTAACTGTTGAATGTTTCGTACTTCCGTGATGAGCTGGGCATCCTGGTGTTCTTTGGGGTTCTTATCATACACCCCATCGATATCGCTAAACAAAATCAGGAGATCCGCACTCCAGAGAATCGCCGAGAGGGCCGCCAGGTTATCGTTATCCCCTATCTTTATTTCATCCACACAGACCGAATCGTTCTCGTTGATGATAGGGATTACCCCTTCGTCCACCAGGGTAAAGAGGGTGTTCCGCATGTTGAGGGTCCGAAGATCATCCCGAAAATCGTCGGCGGTTAACAGGAGCTGACCAATATGGATCCCATGGGGAGCAAAGGCATTCCGCCATGCCTGCATGAGTTCCACCTGGCCTACCGCGCAGAGGGCCTGCTTATAGTGGATATCCCGTTTACGGGCCCACTTATCCATCGCCGAAAGGCCCGCAATGCGAGCCCCGGAAGACACGAGCACCACCTGTTTGCCCTTCTTCTGGAGTTCCGCCACCTGGCTTGCAAAGTCCTCAAGAAAACGATGATTGATGTGTCCCGTCGCATCGGCCAGCGTATTAGAACCTACTTTAATAACAATTTTACGAGCCTGTTCAATAAGCTGAGGAATCATGATCTTTATTGTTACTCCCGGATTTGACCTGTTCCTCGAATACGATACTGAATCGTGGTAAGCGCTTCAAGTCCCATGGGACCCCGGGCATGGAACTTCTGGGTACTGATACCCAGCTCTGCCCCAAAGCCAAACTGCCCCCCATCGGTAAACCGAATCGACGCATTGGTATACACACAGGCCGCATCAACCCGCCGCTCAAATTCCCGCATGGAGGCAAGGTCGTTGGTAAGAATCGCCTCAGAATGGCGGGTCCCATAGGTATTGATGTGCTCGATGGCTTCATCAAGACTATCGACGACTTTAATAGCGAGAATATAATCTAAAAATTCGGTAGCCCAATCTGCTTCTGTAGCGGGCCGAAGCAGCAACGAAGGCAGTTCCTTTTGAAGCGGTTCCAGTATCAACAAAGAACGGGCACAACAGCGAAGTTCTACCCGACCTGCGATCGTTCGGGCCACCTGGGGAAGGAATGCAGAGGCCGCATCCCGGTGCACCAGGAGGGTTTCTACCGCATTACAAGCCCCGGGTTTCTGGACCTTGGCGTTTTCGATGATCCGCACCGCCCGGGCCATGTCGGCGGAGGGCTCCACGTAAATGTGGCAATTGCCTTCGCCGGTTTCGATCACCGGCACCCGGGCTCCCTGGACCACCCGCTGAATCAGTTCCCGTCCTCCTCGAGGAATCACCACATCCACATAGCCCCGGGCGGAAAGAATTTCGTCCACCTCGTTCCGATCCCCCGATTGGGCAAGTTCCACCGCCTCTGGATAGCCCCCTGCTTCAGAGAGGCCCCCTTTAATAGCCGCCACCAGGGCCCGGTTCGATTCAAGGGCCGCAGAGCTTCCCCGCAACAGAATGGCACAACCCGCCTTATAGGCCAGAGCAAAGGCATCCACCGTTACATTGGGGCGGGACTCATAAATAATCGCCGCCGTTCCCAGGGGAACCGTAATCTTTTCGATAAAAAGGCCATTCGGCAAGGTCCATCCATCTAAAACCCGTCCAATGGGATCTTCCTGACGGATTACCACATCCAGGGCCTCGACCATTTCTTTTATCCGTTTTTCATTCAACGCAAGACGATCCACCAGGGCTTCTTTCATCCCTCCCTGGCGGGCCCGTTCCACATCTTTTGCATTGGCCTCAAGGATGGAATCCTTCTGGGCAAGGATATAAGCCTTTACCCCTTCCAGGGCCCGATCCTTTTCCTTACGCGTAGCCAGAGCAAGCTGCTTTTGAGCTGTTTTAAGACGTATAAAGAGCGTTTCGAGAGTATTCATATGAATGGTTGTATCATACGTGTATACTTATACATTGTCAACCGAAAAAATTACATAATTATTCATTTTGATATATAGAAATACAAACATAGACAGAAGACGAAAATCATGATAAAATATAACAGATACATGAGGTTCTTAGCAAAGAACTTCAATTCTTACAATGGAAAGCAGGGGCCTCCTCAAAAAGGCCTGTAGTACTCTCAGCACGGAGATCGAAACAGGAGCAATTCATGGATCAGAGTTTATCCTACGTCCTCGTAACCCCCTACACCATCGCAAAAAGCCGGACCGGTGGGGTAATAGCCCGTCTTCTTACTCGACTGGATCTCGAACTGGTGGGAGCCCAGATGATAGCCCCCGATGAGAATTTCGTTAAAGAATACGCGGCCCTTATCCGCAGTCAGCATGATCCGGCAAATCCTCGAGCCGCTAACCTGCTTGCTAATTATATCGAAAAAAATCTGGGCCCCTCTGGAGGCAGACGGCATCGTTCACTTCTTTTATTGTTTCGAGGGAATGATGCCTGCAAAAAGTTATCCGATATCTGCGGGGCCCTCTACGCAGAGAATCTGGGAATCGAGTCTATCACGGGGGAAACTATCCGGGATACCTATGCGGATCTTATCACGGATCCCGAGAATCCAGAACGGGTTATCTACTTTGAACCGGCGGTGCTTACCCCCCACAATCAGAAATGGGCCCACGAGGATCTTAAACTCTTTGCCCGGTTTTTGCCGGATCAACCTAACATAATTGAAAACTACGTCCACCCCGATCCTTCTAAGATAGAGCGAACCCTGGTGATCCTTAAACCGGACAACTGGAAGTACAATTCTTCCCGTCCAGGAACTATCATCGACATGTTCTCCCGAACGGGCTTACGAATAGTGAGCGTCAAGGTCCATCGTTTTTCTATTGCCGAAGCCCTTGAATTTTACGGTCCGGTAAAGGAAGCCCTTAAAACAAAACTGAGCCCCGTTTTCGGAAAAAAGGCCCGGGAATTGCTAGAACAGGAGTTTAACCTTAGCCTTTCACCGGAAACCGAAAAGGCCCTTACCGAAAGTTTCGGTGTAGAATATGCGGCAGACCAATTCGAACAAATCGTCGAATTCATGTCGGGGAAAAAACCAAGTGCCTGCCCCGTCGAGGAAATGCATCACCCCGGTTCTGTAAAATGTATGATTCTGGTGTACGAAGGGGTTCAGGCGGTGCAAAAGATTCGGGATGTGCTGGGCCCCACGGATCCTTTAAAGGCCCCCATGGGAACCGTCCGACGGGAATTCGGGAGCAACGTGATGGTAAATACCGCCCACGCCTCCGATTCAGTAGAAAACGCCCGCCGGGAAATGGCAATCGTGAAAATCGAGAAAAACACCTGTGCGGATGTTATCAAAGCCTATCTTGAAATGATACACAAGTAAGGCCCTATTCTGACAAAAAGCTGGGGACTCCCGACGAACGCCGTTTTTTATAGCTTTTTATAGAGAACGGTCGGTTCAAAACTCAGGGCCGGCTCTTTCGCGGAGCCACAGGGCAGGATTACTTTCATCAAGCATTAATTAATAATAAAAGAGGGGCCCCGGCCCCTCTTTCCAGAAAAAGCAAGCAAAGGTATGAACTTCCTTTAAAGCCCCTTTTACTTGGTACTTTCGTTACCTTCGATACCGAGCAGTTCTACCTCAAAAATCAACGTAGAATTGGGGGGAATCACATCTCCTGCCCCACCTTCGCCATAGGCTAAGGAAGAGGGGATATAGAGCTTGTACTTACTTCCCACCGACATCAACTGGAGGCCTTCGCTCCAGCCGGGAATAACCCCATCAAGGGGAATATTCGCGGGGGTTCCCCGTTCAATGGAACTATCAAAGGTAGTCCCATCAATAAGGGTACCCACATAATGCACCTTCACGGTATCGGTGGCGGAAGGTTTTGCCCCCGTTCCCTCGGTAATAACCTCATACTGGAGGCCACTGGCGGTGGTAACCACCCCGGGCTTTTTCCCATTTTCCGCAAGGAACTTTGTTTCTGCGGCTTTGTTGGCCTCTGCCTTCTTGGTCTGGGCGGCCGTAAGGGCTTCCTGGATATAGCTATTGGCCTGTTCTTCCGTTAATTTCAGTTTCTTTCCTTCCAGGGTTTCCCGAAAGCCCTTCATAAAGGCATTGTAGTCCAGTTCGATTCCCGTGCTCTTTACACTTTTCCCTAGAGCCATTCCCACAGCATAACTAACATCGCTTTTAGAAGCCTTTGGAGCCTCTTCTTGCCCACTCTGGGAGGTTTCACTGTTTCCCTTTGCATTACAGGCAAAAAGCACCATCGAGGATAAGACAATCGTTCCTACAACTCTTTTCATGTTCCATTTTCCAGAAAAAAGATACCGAACCATACCAGTCCGGGCCTTGAAAGCCCGGTAACAATGTGTACCTGACTTCAAGTATTTTTTAGCATACTCTGATTTGTCATTTCCCGCAAGCAGGTTTCCTCAGGATGTGGACTGTTTTGGATTGCTTTTTCCATCTTAACAGGAACTTAACAAACACCTACTCTGAAACGGCACCAAGCAAACCCGTAACCCGACAACGGGTATACTCGGCGCTTCGTTCCACCGAAAACTGACAACCCATCTGGCGGGCCATCAGACGAACCACCTGTAACCCAAAGCCCGTAGTGAGAACTTCCTCTACATTAGAGGGGAAAGTGGCCCCCGTATCTTCTACAAGTATATCAAGCATATTATCTTCCAGGGTACATTTAATCAGAATCTTTCCTGTTTCATCATTGGGGAAGGCATATTTAAGCGCATTGGTTACCAATTCATTTACGATGATCCCTATATAAAAGAGAAAACGGGCCGAGATTTGCACAGGGGCGATTATTTTTTCTATAACGATACGGGAACTCTTATTGAAACTCTGAACCAGTTTATCTATGAGGGGAGAAAGATAGTCATACACCGAAACGTTATCAAAGGAGGTGCTCCTATATAAGCGCTCATACAGATGCATCATGCTTTGCACCCGGCCACGGGCCTCTAGCAAGGCCTGGCGGGCCCCCTTTTCTTGCACGGTTTCTGCCTGCAGAGAAAGGATGCTTGCAATAACACTCATGTTATTTTTAATACGGTGATGTACTTCCTGTAAGAGTAGATTCTTTTCTTCCAGAAGGCGAGCCACTTTCTGCTCTGAGGCTCGAAGTTCCGTAATATCGTGAAAAAGGAAGAGGTATCCTAAGGTTTTGTCCCTGCCATCCCGTAGGGTCCGAACGGTCAGATCGAAGGTGCGATTTCCCTCTTTCGTGGGGAGCGTCACTTCTCGCTTCCCTTCTCCATCTCGTACACCCCTCTGGATTACCTCTTGCCAGAAAGGGGGTAGTAACTCCAGGGGAGTCCCCGCAAATGAAGCAGACCCCAAACCAATAAAATGGAGGGCCGGCGGATTACAATCCACAAGCTGACCATGGGTATCGATCACCACTACCAGATCCGAGATATTTTCCATTACCCTGGATCGAGCAATGGGTACAAAACTAAACAGACGATACCTAAGAATAGCGACGAGGTAACTAACGCCCGTAATAATGATGGTACTTGCCGCAAAATTGTATCCCTGAATAGGGGTAATCCCGAGGGTAAAAAGAATTTCCACTATCACCGGTATAAAGATCCCTACAATTAAAAGCATCGTTGCAATAGGTTTTAGGGATCGATCCCGAATGGTAAGCAACATCAAAATAAGGGAAATAAAAATGAGGGTACTACTGTAGATATTACTGACAACAAAAAGGATCCCCGCCTTATACCTAAGGATAGGGAAAGGGCCGCTGGTATCTAGAAAAAAATCGTAACGGAAGAAATGATGCCAGGGACTTGTGAGAGAGGCAATAATGGCTATCACGGGGATGGCAAAAACAAGGACCATTACAGAGGGCTTAAGCCATCGATCCTTTCCGGTATATTCTAGGGTAAACCAGAAGATCACCGGCGCAATGAGCCGAGTAGGGATATACATTATTATTGATAGGAACAGCCGTAGGGGGAACCAACTGGTCATGAGAGAGAGGCCATAAATAAAGGTCCACCCCGCTATTTGTCAACAAAT
>NZ_PTQW01000054.1 GCF_004343725.1 Treponema sp. J25 | reverse complement strand
GAGATTCGTACCCTTAAGGAGGTACCGACCATGTTAGCCACTGCCATCAAGAAGAAAGAACAGGAATGGTTTAAAGAAGGCCTCACGTTAGGCGAAGAAAGAGGCCGTTTAGAAGGTCGCAACGAAGGTCGCTTAGAAGGCATGGCCCTGGGCGAAGAAAAAAACCGCCGGGAGACCGCCCGGCGGATGAAGGCCCGGGGGATTGAGATTGATATTATTACCGAGGTGACCGGCCTTTCCCGGGAGGAGATTGAAGAACTGTAGGCGAGCGGGGGATGGGACCCTGGGGACATCTAGGGGTTCCACGGCCTTCAAAGGGCGCTGGCACGCCCCTGAGGAGTGCCGGGGTGGTGCTTGTTAGTGCAACCCAGAGGCTATAGTTACCAAAAAGGACTGCCCGAGGGAAGGTACCGTATCTATCTACAACACGTTCACCCTGTAACTGGACTCCCCAGACTATTTCTTTTCTGATATACTGAAGCGTAATGTTTATGAACAAGGAGCCGCTATTTTATGGCACAGCGCGCAAGAGAAGCAGCAGACAACAGTTTCGCCCGTTATATGAAAGAGAACCTCGGAAGCAGGGAAAAATACGAAATTGGCCAGATGGTGGAAACCACCGTTGAATATATTTCGGATGACACGGTATTCCTTCAGCTCGGCGGTAAAAGCGAAGGGATTTTAGATAAAGCGGAAGTGCTGGACAAAGAAGGAAACCTCACAGTTAAAGTAGGAGACCCTATCCGGGTGTTCTTTGTAAAATCTCAAAACGGACAGCTCTATTTTACAAGGCGCCTCAGCGCTGACAAAACTGATCTTTCCCTGCTGGAACAGGCGTATAAAAACAAAATACCCGTGGAAGGGGTCGTCGAAAAAGAAATCAAGGGCGGCTACGAAGTAAAAATCGGCGAGGGGCGGGCCTTCTGCCCCTATTCTCAGATGGGATTAAAACGGTCGGAAGATACCTCAAGCTGGGTTGGGAAACACCTTACCTTTATAATCCAGGAATATAAGGATGGGGGCCGGAACCTTATCGTCTCCAATCGAGCCATAGAAGAAGCGCTGCAGGCAGAGAAGGTCGCCAAGCTCAAGGAAACCTTAAAAGAACATGCTATCGTCACGGGGAAGGTTACTTCCATCCAGGATTTTGGCGCCTTTGTGGACCTTGGCGCAGTTCAGGCCCTGCTGCCAGTATCAGAAATCAGCCGTGAACGGGTAGAGGATATCAGAAAGGTCCTTCAAATAGGACAGGAAATCCGGGCGGAAATCATCAAGCTAGATTGGAACACGGAAAAAATCACCCTGAGCATGAAGAGCCTCCAGGAGGACCCCTGGAACAAGGCGGAGGAAAAGTATCCTGTAGGCTCAAAACATTCAGGGAAAGTGGTTCGCATTACCGACTACGGAGCCTTTGTGAACCTGGAGCCGGGATTGGATGGCCTCGTGCATGTGTCAGAACTCCGTGGCGGTGGTAAATACAATAATGTAAAAGATGCGGTCCGCATTGGTCAGACCCTCACCGTCCAGGTGCTCGAGGTGGACAGCAACCGAAAACGCATTTCCCTTAAACCTGCAAGCTCCGCTGAGGAAGAAGCGATTTCCCAAAAATACATGGCCAGCGATGATGCGAACGACACCTACAATCCCTTTGCGGCCCTGCTCAAAAAGAAATAAAAGAGCTATTTCAAAAGTGTCCGGCACTTAGGGCCTAATGAATCCAGCGAACCTCGGCGCAGGGACCCTCAAATATATTACCACCTGGTATACTTGATATAGATGGCATCCCATTATTTTTTTGAAAGTCGCCGTTTTTCCCCAGAAATATTTTGCATCTTATCCAGAAGTCGATAGGAAACAACGCCAAGCACAGTCATAATTACCGCCATAATGCCGTACGAAATCGGCCAGGGGATTCCTGCGGTTATCATGGTATATTCGGACATGCCCCCAATGCCGGCAATAAGGTTAAGGGGCAAAAAGATACTGTTCAAAATGGTAAGCTTTTTCATGAGCATATTCATGTTATTATTAACGATAGACCCGCGGGCATCCATAAGCCCCGTAAAAACCTCTGAGTAAATTTCCGCCTGCCGGGCCGCTTGTTCTACTTCTATCTGGAGGTCCATGAGAAAATCCATATCCCCCATCTGATGATGCTGGATAAACTGGGCTAATTTTTGCAATACCACCCGATTACTGTTAATGGCATCCAGATAGTAAATGAGGATTTCGCTTAACGAAAACATCTGGAGAAGATACTCATTTCCCATGCTGCTATTAAGCTTTTGTTGTATTTCTTTTGACAGCATCTTGATAACCCGCAGATGTTCCACAAAATGGCGGATAGTCCGTTCAATAATCACCAAGAGGATATCGAAGGGATCATTGATTTGACGGGGGGCCGCATTTTTGCCAGAGATGGAGCCAAAATAACCACATTCATCTGCGGAGATAACAATGATGATACTTCCAATTACAAAAAGCCCCATAGTTACTACATTAAACGATGAAAGTTCATTCAATCTAATCGTCGTAGGGACCTTCCAGATAAGGGTGGTAATACCTGTTTCATCGTCATATTCCAGACGGGCCACTTCTTCAGGATCAAGGGCAGAAGCGATGTTGTGGGGATCGAGATTGTAGGTATTTACAAGTTCATCCATCTCTTTCTGGGTTACCTCAAAGAAATGTAACAAGGCAGGAGTATCAGTGCTTTCTACAAAACCCTGCCGAGAAAAACTGTATTTCCGTACCATGGTTCTCCCCTATTTCCTCATATTCCCGTGACAAACCCTCTGCTATAGGGTAAAAACGGCTCTTCTCTTTAAAAAATCTACAAAAAAGCTACCCAATTTCTGTCACAGGAGGCTATTCTTCACAAAAGGCCCCCTGCGATCACCCCTTAAAACAAAGCTTTAACCCTTGCATAAGGGGCCAGGACCCATTACTCTCATTGTAGAACACGGATCCACAAAAAGCAAAAGGAGGCAATCATGCGGTACGAAATTCACCATGCGCCCGTTTTTTCTACTCTTCATATCATACTTGATGCACAAGAACAAATTAAAGCCGAGGCCGGAGCCATGGTGGCCATGAGCCCTTCCGTGGAGCTCCAGGCTAAAACCACCGGCAAGGGGTTTTTCGGGGCCATCGGCGCCGCCCTGGGCGGAGAAAACATCTTTGCTTCGCTCTTTACGGCTCAAGAGAATGGAAGCGAGCTTATCCTTGCACCGTCCTACCCCGGCGACATTCTGGTAGTAGAACTAGAAGGGAATGGGCTTTTCGCCCAGGGCGGCGCCTGGCTGGCCAGCAGTCCCGACATAGAGCTACAAACCAAGGGGTCCATGAAGGCCCTCTTTTCAGGGGAAGGGCTTTTCCTCCAACACCTGCACGGTCGGGGAATGGTGTTTCTTTCTTCCTACGGAGCTATTATCAAAAAAACGCTCAAGGCAGGAGAAAACTACAAAGTAGATGCGGGACACATCGTCGCCTTTGAAGAAACGGTTCAATATAAAATACGCACCGCCAGCCGGGGACTCATGTCGAGCGTATTCAGTGGCGAAGGACTCGTCTGCGAATATTATGGGCCCGGCACAATCTGGATCCAGAGCAGGAACCTGCCGTCCCTTGCCAAGGTCCTGGAACCCTATCTCCCCAAACCCTCGGCGAACTCCTAGTTCTTGAATACTCCGTCCTGGATAATCCTTGACGAAAAAAAGGGAGCCCGCTGGCAGGCGCTCCAGCTGCAAGGAACAGCCGCTCCCTTTTTCGTACGGCAAAGTAACAACTTAAAATTTTTCCAAAAGATATAAATACTCTTTTACATGCAGGGGCCGGCTCGCGAGATTCCTACTTCCCCGAAACACGTTGTAGGAGGTCTCAAGAATTTCGAGGCGCCCATATTTTTGAAGAAGCCCCTGCATTTCCTGGAAAGAAATAAAACCTTCTGAATTAAAAGAGACCAGTACATATTTGGCCCGTATTTTTTCTATTATTTCGGCCAGGGCTCGAACCGCAGAGGGTCGACTATTATAGGCCGACCGCTTCCAGTCCTTTGGGATTCCAGAAACCTGAGAGATGGCTTCTGGCTCCCGGTACTGGACGATAAGATTAAGCATGAAGTAGTTAGATCCATAGGGATGCTGATTGTAGGGAGGATCAAGGTAGGCCACATCAACCTCTGGGACAGATTCGCATATTTTGTTTGCATCCCCATTCAGGACCTGGCAATAACAGGAAAAATTACTTAACACCGGATACGGTAAGGTAATCTCTCCTTTGATTCGATACAGCGCATCCTGGTTACTACCGCCGAACTGTCCTATCCCGGTATGTCTGTTTTTATAAAACCCCTTAAAAATCCCTGCGGTGTTTGCGTGGATAGAAGCTTCGGACAACAGGGGGCCCAGGAAAAACTTCTGTAACTGCTGAGGAACCTGGGCAATAAGCTGCCGGGCCGTATCCAGGTACTGGGCATTTCTTCGGGTGTAAAAAACCCGCTCTCCCTTTTGTATGTTTGCATCGTCCTGAGGGGCATAGAGGCGGCTTATAAAACCTTCTCTGAGCGGTTCGTGTTCCAGGGTCCACCGGATTCTGGAAAAATATTCTTCGAATTCTTTTTGAGGAAAATCTTCTCTGTTGGTTAAATAGCACTGATTTATCACCGTGGCATATTCTTCAAGATCATTGCAGTACAGCTCAGAGGAATACTGCTTTAAAAGTCGCGAGACAATTCCTGAACCGGCAAAAACATCAAAGGTTTTTAGCTTTTTACAATGCAATTTTTTTCTGACCCGCTCAATTCCTGCGGCAATAAAAGGAAGCAAATTCCTTTTATTTCCCAGGTACGTAATAAGTTGGGTACTCAGGTAATCAGGGTTTTCCGCTATTGCAATGCCTTCCCGGTCTGTGAGGAATTCGACTCCCCCCTGCCCAGATAAGAGACCCTCGGCAAGGGCTTCTGACTTTTTAACAAACAAAGGGGCTTCTCCTAGGAACATTGCTCTGCTCCCCCTCTTTCAGGGTATCAAAGGGATAAGAAGATCCACCAGTTTTTGGAGAGGAGCTACATCATCTTCATCAAACATGGCAAGCCTATCGGAATCGATATCAAGCACCGCAAAGACCTGGTTTCCTTTTTTAAGCGGGAGGGCAATTTCACTCTTAGAACGAATATCACAGGCAATATGCCCCGGGAACGTATGCACATCGGGCACCACGATGGCCTTTCCACTGGTGGCGCAGGCCAGACAAACCCCCTGGCCTTTTAATACCTGACAGGCGAGGGACCCCTGGTAGGGACCCACATGGAGTTCATCCGGGCCCGCCACAAAATAAAAGCCCGTCCAGAAATGGTGGGGCAGGTTTGTATGGAGAAGGGCTACCAAGGTAGCCATACCGGCAATAAGATCGGGACTCGTGTCCTTTATAAGAGATTCAGAAAGCTCATAAATTTGAACATAGGTATCCATTCTACGGGCATCCACCATGGTACGCGCTCCTCTCCTTCACAATACGGGGCTCCCTGAAAAAAGCCCTCATTCTCAGGAATCAAAAGATAAAGAACTCTGCACCAATATGCAACACCTATCGCAAAGGCGGCAACAAAAAGCAGCAACACATTGCCAAAAGCCGTCTCTTTGGGCATACTCAGCCTATGAAATATCGGGTGTTTGTGGATGGCCAGGCAGGAACCACGGGCCTCCAGATCATGGACCGGCTTGCCGCCCGGTCGGACTTAGAAATTCTCCAGATTGATCCAGAAAAACGGAAAGATATAGAGGAACGGCGGAAATTGCTCAACCAGGCGGATGTGGCCTTCCTTTGTCTCCCCGATGATGCAAGCCGAGAATCGGTTGGGCTTGTAGCAAATGATCGGACTATCGTGATTGACGCCAGTACGGCCCACAGGACCAACCCCGCCTGGGTATATGGGCTTCCCGAGCTTTCCCACTCCCAGCGAGAGGCCATTGGGAAGGCAAAACGAATCGCCGTTCCTGGCTGCCATGCCACGGGCTTTGTGTTGCTTGTTCGGCCCCTCGTGGAGATGGCTCTTCTTCCTTCCGATTATCCTGTTACCTGCCACTCGGTAACGGGATACTCTGGCGGTGGGCACAAGCTCATCGAAGCTTACAAACAGATGGAAGGGGCCGGCAAGGGCATGGAAGCGGCCCGGCATTACGCCCTTACGCTCCAGCACAAGCATGTGCCGGAAATGCGCCTCCATGGGGGGCTTTCTGTGGCCCCTCTTTTTACCCCCATCATAGGGAATTTTGAACGCGGAATGGCTGTGGCCATTCCGCTCCAGTTGTGGAGTCTGCCGAAAAAACCGCGTTTGGAAGACATTCACGGCTGTTACCGCGCCCATTATGCGGGACAGCGCTTTGTCCGGGTCCAGCCCCTCGGAGAGGCGGCCCTTCCCGAGGCAGGATACTTTGATCCCACCGCCTGTAATGGGACGAACCGGGCAGAGATCTTTGTCTATGGCCATGAGGAGCAGGCCCTCCTTATCTGTCGGCTTGATAATCTCGGCAAAGGAGCCTCGGGGGCGGCCATGCAGTGCATGAACATTGCCCTGGGGCTCGATGAAGGCCTGGGCCTTATCGAATAACGAATCCCTGGAAGAGAAGGAATTTCCCCATGACCTATCGGGCTATAGATATCATCCAAGAGTTACCAGGTATCGAACTGCTGCCCCCGGATACGGTGGACGGTTTTGTAGAAGGGAACTCCGAGACCCGCATCACCGGCGTGGCGGTTACCTTTCTTGCAAGCTGGGACCACTGCCAGGAAGCGCTTCGCAGAAAGTGCAATTTAATTATCACCCATGAAGGAATCTGGTATAGTCACCGGGACCAGGTCCCAGAGAAGCTCCCCCAGGGAACACGAGACCCGGTGTACCTGCAGAAGCAGAGGTTCCTCAAAGAAAACCAGATGGTGGTGTATCGCTACCACGATGGGATTCACCGGGCCCTTCCCGATCGGATTACCGCCGGGGTGCTCCGGGCCCTTGCGTGGGAACAGAAAGAAATCATTCAGGAAGCGGCCTATTCTGTGGTGGACCTCCAGCAACCGCTAGGGGATATTCTTTTCCATATTCAAACAAAGCTGGGTGTTTCTCACCTTCGGTATATGGGTTCCCCCGATTGGTACATTCGCCGGGCCCTTGTGGCGGTAGGGTATCGGGGCGGGGGAAGCCTGGTGCTTCCCCTCATCGAAAAAGAAAACATTGATCTTGTGGTATACGGGGAAGGTCCAGAGTGGGAAATACCCGAATACCTTCGGGACGCCCAGGCGATGGGCTTCCCCAGGGGGCTTATCATTCTCGGCCACGGAGAAAGTGAGTCCCCCGGTATGGATATTTTAACCCTGGAGTTACAAAAAAAATTTCCCTCTCTCCCCGTGTACTATCTGGCACATCAATCTTTATTTGCTATACTATAAGCTATATACAAACAACACAAAGTACTAAAAAGGAGGCAAGGTGCAATGTCTGCTCTGCTGTGGCTTTCCATTGGGATAGGGCTTATGGCGTTGGAAGCCATTGTTCCCGGCTTTATTTTGTTCTGGTTTGGAGCCGCCGCTCTGGTGGTGAGTTTTTCCACCTGGGTGGGGCTTACCACCCAATTAGAATGGCAGCTCTTGATATTTTTTCTTTTCGCCATTAGTTCTCTGGTTCTCTGGTTTTCCTTCGCAAGGAAACGCTTTAAAAAAGATGGGCCCCGGGATATTACCATTAGCGGCCAGCGGGGAATCATTACCAGTGAGGTGGTCCCCGGGAAAATAGGAGAAGTGGAACTATTTGATTCCCTTAACGGCCTCAAAAAATGGAAGGTTATCGCTGAGGTTCCCCTCCAGGTAGGGACAGAAGTGGAAGTAGTGGAAACGAGTGGAATCAAGCTAAAGGTTAAACCGGTGGATGAACAAAAATGAGAAGAACAAGCCTTAATCAGCTCAGGAATGCACAGGCTCTGCGGAAAGAGTGGAGGGGCTTCTTTTTTCGGGTCCCTAAGAGACCCTCAGGGTGGTCCAGAAAACTCAGCAAACGAAGGTAAAACCTCGTCCCCCAGGGGCGTTGTAAAATTTAGTTTTTAAAAGGAGGTGCACGATGCTGTATATCATTGGGGCGGTGGCGCTTTTGGTGATCATCATCATCATAAAGGGGATCCACCTGGTGCCACAAAAAGAAAACTGGCTGGTAGAACGATTTGGGAAATATGAGCAAACCCTCAAGCCGGGGTTAAACCTGATTAACCCTATCTTTGCCCGGATCGCGGCTAAGATAGATATCCGGGAGCAGGTCCTGGATCTACCCCCGCAGGGAATCATCACCGAAGATAATGCCACCGTAAAAGTCGATGGGGTGGTGTTTTTTAAAATTACCGACCCCTTTAAGGCCTATTACGGGATCCAGAATTTAAAAATCGCCATAGAAAACCTCGCCCTCACAAGTCTCCGTTCTATTATGGGAAAGCTTACCCTGGATAATTCCCTTTCCTCCCGGGATAAGATCAACGCAGAACTCCTGGAAATTCTGGATAATGCCACCGATCCCTGGGGAACCAAGATTACCCGGGTCGAAATCAAAGATATTCAACCCCCAGAGGATCTGCAAAAAGCCATGGCCATGCAGATGAAGGCAGAACGGGAACGACGAGCCACCGTACTCGAGGCGGAGGCCCAGCGAGAAGCCCAGGAAAAGAAGGCCGAAGGCTTTAAGCGCGCCCAGATCCTGGAAGCGGAGGCCCGTAAGGTCGCCGCCGAACTGGATGCGGAGGCCCGGGAACGGCTTGCCCTCGCAGAAAGCCGGGCCATTGAATCGGTAAGCCAGACCTTACGGCAAACCGGCGGCGACCCGGTTACCTACCTTCTGGGAATTGAGTATATCAAGAGTCTGGCTAAACTTGGTCAATCCGAAGGCAGCCGAATCATTGTTCTTCCTGCGGATTTGCTGGAAACCATAAAAAATCTTTTTAAGACCAAAGCATAAAGAAGAAAGGGGCGGGACGAGCGCGCAGGGGGAATCTCTCGCTTCCCAGGGGATCTGTCCCAGGGGGAGCACCTGCGTGGCCCTCTCATTATGGAGGGTATGGCGGGGACCTACCTTTAACAGAGGTTCTCCACGCCCTTCAGGATGGGGTCCATTCTTCCAGGGGGGCCTTCCCGCCATACGAACAGGTGGTGTATCCTGTGACTATACACAGGCCAGATACTCCGCCTGATCCAGAAGATCCGCCACTGTCCGTTCCCAGAATTTCTTAGTTCCCCATTCAGGATAATGGTGATAAAAAGCCCGGTCATACCGTTGTTGGGCCTGCCAATAAAGGTAATGGAACATGCGGTACAGGCGGAACACCTCAAGGTGGCAGGGATCAGCCAGTTCTATCTGATAGAATTCCCGATATCCTTTAAGAATATGTCGCAGTTCCTGGGGGCACCTCGAAGCATGATCAGGCAAGAGGACCCAAAGGTCCTGGAGAGGTGGTCCCGCGATCATGTCATCAAAATCGATAACGAATAAGCCTTGTTCACCGCAATCAATAAGGTTCCCCCTGTGAAAGTCGCCATGAAGCGTGATAGGAGCATAGCCAGATACAATCGGGGACAGGGCAGCGTCAAGACGCGCCGCTACCTCTCGCAGGTTATTCTGGATTTCCTCTTCAATTTCAAAGGTCTCAGTAAAATACGCAAGGAGCTCAAGGGGGGCCAGGGGTGGGAAGCGGCCCCGCTCAGCAAGCGAAAACTGAGAACCCACCACATGCAGGTGTCCCAGCAGGGCCCCCATACGAACGTAGTCTTTTTCTCCTTCTGGATCAAAGGGGAACCCCTTCAGCTTGGGATAAAGGGCAAAATACATTTCCTGGTCCGGTTTTCCATTTTCTTCTATGATGAGGGTCTGCAACGTGTCCCCTTCCTGGTTGGGAAACGGACAGACCACCGGAACCTCATGCTGGGCAAGGGTTTGGACAAAACGATGTTCTTCTAGAATCTGGGCATAGCTCCAGCGCTGGGGGCGGTAAAATTTTGCAATATACTCTTTTCCTCCCACATCCCGCAGTCCAAATACCCGGTTCACATAGCTCGCACAGGAATACAGGGTGGATTCCAGTTCCAGGCCATACCCCTCTTCTACACTTTCCAGAACCAACTCCGGGTCCAGCATATCAAAAGGAACAAAGGGACTCTTGTCTTTCCCATGATTTTTCTTTTCGTCCATACTGCAAGGGTACTGGCCTTTTTTAAATCCCGCAAGATGAGGGCGCTTTTTTTCTGAAATCCTTTTGGTAAACATCCCTCTCGTCGGGGCCTTTTATTATGTACTTTCCATCGGGCCTGGGGTGCCCCCAGGATGTTTTTCCCGGGGGCAATACCGTTGGTTCTCTGATTTTTTTTCAGAAGCGTCCTTATTTTACGGCTATGGGTTTAATATGCCAAATATCCTGGACATATTCGGCGATGGTGCGATCGGTAGAGAATATGCCCGACCGGGCCACGTTAATGATAGCCGCCCGGTTCCACCAGTCCCGATCCGCATAGGACTTAAGGGCCTGCTCGTGGGCCTGGACATAGGCATCAAAATCGGCGAGCACGTAATAGACATCGGGCCGGTTTCCTTCCACCCCGTACACCAGGGAATCATAGAGTTCCCGGAAGGCGGTCTGGAATTCATGGCCAAAGGTGCCATCGATCAGTTGATGCACCACCCGGGCAAGGGCAGGGTTTCGGCCGAGGTATATTTTAGGATCGTAGGAATGGGTCGCTTCGATGGCGGCAATTTCTTCGGCGGTAAGACCAAAAATAAAGGCGTTTTTGCGTCCCACCTCCTGTACAATCTCCACGTTAGCCCCATCGAGGGTTCCCAGGGTCAGGGCCCCATTCATCATGAACTTCATGTTACCCGTTCCGCTGGCTTCTTTCCCGGCAGTAGAGATTTGTTCTGAGATTTCCGCCGCGGGAATGATCTTTTCCGCCAGGGTAACCCGGTAGTTTTCCGCAAAAACCACCTTCAGGCGGCCCTTAACACGGGGATCCGCCTCAAGCCGAGCGGCCTCCGCGCAAATAAGAGAAATAATCGACTTTGCCCGCCGGTATCCCGAGGCCGCCTTGGCCCCAAAAATAAAGGTCTGCGGTGGCATCTCCAGAGTAGGATCATCAGCCAACTTGTTGTGGAGATACATAACATGAAGGATATTAAGGAGCTGGCGCTTATACTCATGGAGGCGTTTTACCTGTACATCGTAAATAGAAGAAGGATCCAGGGTTACCCCCTGGCTTTTAGCAAGATACCGGGCAAGGGCTACCTTATTGGCATGCTTAATTTGGGCAAACCGTTCACGGAATGCCGGGTCCTCTGCAAAGGGCTCTAACTCTCGCAGTCGAGCAAGATCCGTTTCCCAACCGGGGCCGATGGCTTCGGTGATAAGGGCAGATAAACCGGGATTGCACAGCTTAAGCCAGCGCCGCTGGGTTACCCCATTCGTTTTATTATTGAAAATCTGGGGACGCCATTCATACCAGTCTTTGAGTTCCCGTTTTTTAAGGATCTCCGTATGAAGCGCCGCCACCCCATTCACCGAAAAACTTCCCACGATGGCGAGGTGGGCCATATGGATCATCCCATGGTTGATGATGGCCATGCGCTGCTGCTTATCCCAGTCGTTCGGATACAGCTTCCGTAACTCGTCGGTATGACGGCGATCGATTTCTTCTACAATAGTATAGATCCGTGGCAAAAGACCAGAAAAAAGATCGATAGGCCATTTTTCCAATGCCTCCGCCATGATGGTATGGTTGGTATAGGCAAAAATGCGAGTGGTAATCGCCCAGGCCTCTTCCCATCCAAGCCCCTCCTGATCCATGAGAATTCGCATCAATTCAGGAATAGCCACCACGGGGTGGGTATCATTCAGTTGAATTACCACCAGGTCAGGTAGTTTTGAAAAATCATTCCCATACTTTCGTTTAAAGGAACGAACTATGTCCTGGAGGCTCGCAGAAACAAAGAAATACTGCTGCTTGAGCCGCAGGGCCTTGCCCGAGGGACCACTATCGTTGGGGTAGAGAACCCGAGAAATATCTTCAGCCTGGCAGGCCTTTTCCACCGCCCTGAGGTATTGCATCTCATTAAAGAGCTGAAGGTTAAAGCCGTCGGGACTGTAGGCTTCCCACAGGCGAAGGGTGTTTACGGTTTTCGTGTTATACCCGACAATCGGCATATCATAGGGTATAGCCCGTACCACCTCGGCCCGATCGACATCAAAGTATTGTCGCCCTTTTTCATCTACCTTGATGACCACTTCGCCCCCAAATTTCACGTCCACCGCATGGTCACTGCGTTTAATTTCCCAGGGGTTCCGATGCTCAAGCCAGTTATCGGGCTTCTCCACCTGGCGGCAATGTTCTATTTTTTGTTCAAACATGCCATAGCGATACCGAATACCATATCCATGGCCAGGCAAATTCATCGTCGCAAGGCTATCCAGAAAACAAGCGGCCAACCGACCAAGTCCACCGTTTCCTAAGCCCGCATCGGGCTCTTGTTCCTCAATTTCATCATACTCATATCCCAACTCCTGGAGCACTTCCTGGACCATGGGTAAAATTCCCAGGTTAATCAGGTTATTCGTCATGGCCCGCCCCATGAGGAACTCCGCCGAAAAGTAATACATTTGTTTTATAGGATGATTATCAAAGGCCCGGCGGGTAGCCATCCAGTTGTCAAGGATATATTCCATAGCCGAAGCGGCCACCGCATCGTAAATATCGTGTTTAGTGGCCTCTGAGAGGTCCTTACCATATCGCCGTTTTAAACGAAGGCGAATATTTTCTTTAAAGGTGTTTTTATCGGTATTCATTATCAGTCCTCCTGGCTGCATCAAAATGCCCCCCATTCTATCCCACAAAAGCCGGTCTGGGAAAAAACAAAAATGCCGCATATCCTGGGGGCCTCTTTTTCGGCCTTTTTGCTAAACCGGTTTATGTTGCAGTATTATACCGAAAAGGGCCCTCAATTTCTAGAGCGGCCAGAGATTTTAGAGAGGACATTTTTTCCACTGGTGATAATAGGGATTTACTTCCCGCTCTTGCCCAATAGTGGTGGGTTCCCCGTGACCGGGATAAACCTCCACTGAAGGTTCCAGGTTTTCGATAAGGGATACCACACTTTGACGAAGCGCCCTACCGTCTCCACCGGGAAAATCCCAACGACCTACGGCCTCTTTAAACAGGGTATCCCCTGAAAATAGGCAATTTCCCCAGCGGTAACATACCGAACCGGGGGTGTGTCCCGGAGTGTGGAGTACTTCCACCTGACTCCCCTGAAAAGGGATAGTATCGCCATGCCGAAGCTTTGTTAAGGAAAGGGCGTTCATATCCCAGGGACGAGAAATCCCAAATTCGGTGTACCCATTCCACTGGTCATTAGACACAAAAGCACTTTCCGCTTCGTGAAGATATATGGGTACCGGGAACACATCCACTGCCCCGGTATGATCAAAGTGTCCATGAGTAAGGAGTATGCCTTCTACCTGCCATCCTCGTTCTTTGATAAACCGTCGTATCCGATCCTTTTCAAAACCGGGATCGATGATCAGGCAATGACCATTGTTCTCAAGAATATATGCGTTCACCTCAAGGGGACCTTGAAGTACCAGGGTGATTACCGAAGGGGTCATAGATTTTTCTCCTGAATCCGAAATTAGCAGGCCTATTGTATAGTATTCCTCAACAACTTTCACCCCGAACTAAGGATAATCAGTTGAAATTCCTCCGTGGGGCCATGAAAACAGATTCCCCACGCAGGCCCGAGGGGATTGGCCCACCCCAAAAACAGGGCCCCGGATGGATCCCTTTAAAAGGTTCCGTCTCGGGCCCCCGCCTTCCGCTACCGGGCCCCCTCTTCCGGTACGGGGCCCCCGGCACCCCTCAAGGGCTTTATCGGGCGCCCTTATCTCTTACCACATCTTCCCCTTAGCTTTTTCAGATTTTCTTAAGGATTGAAACGATAAGCCCCGGGGATAGCTTCCCCGGGGTGTTCCTTACAATCTTTGCTATTTCAAATATCCCTCTGGATCGATAACTGCTTTATAAGCTTCCTTAGCTTTAAAGGTCCTATCAAAAAGCAGGGGACTTCCATTGGAACGCCAGCTCTGATGATCCGCCTTTCCCCAGAAGGTCACCCGCTCGATATGGGAGGCATATTTCTTGTAGATCCTAAAAAGCTGAGCATACAGCCGCGCCTGGGCCCGTTCTTCTGCAACAGTAAGCGGAGGCGTTCGCTGCGCCCCATAGGAACCGGCGGGGATATCCAGTTCGGTAATGCTGATCTTTACCCCCGCATCGATAAGGCGGGTAATCGTTTTTTCCACATCCACAGGGTTAAGATTATCCACCCAATAGTGGGACTGGAGACCGATTCCTTCAATCAGAGGACGATCAGGCTGGGTGTTCCGGGGATCGGTCTTCCATTTCTTATTCAAATCCTCTGCCATCAGTGCCATGGCTTCCCGTTTCCAGGCATCGGTTTCGTTGTAGTCGTTGTAGTACAGCGTAGCCCCCGGATCCACCAGGCGGGTAAACACAAAGGCATCGTAAATATAGTCGGCCCCACTTTCCCCTTTGCTTGTGTCCGCTCCATTGGCATAGGCCCGGTACCAGGGAGAAGCGGTCCGCAAAACCGTCTTCCAGTCTGAAGGGATCATACTCCCCCCATCAAAGGCTTCATTCACCACATCCCAGGAGATCACCTTCCCGCGGTAGTGACCTGCCACATTTTTGATATACTCTTCCATATTGGCCCGCGCTTCTGCCCGGGTGAGGGGCTTACCACTTGCGTCCTGGGTAAGCCAGGCAGCCGATTGGGAATGCCATACCAGGGTGTGCCCATGTACCTTGATATTGTTCGCCAGAGCCCAATTTACGAGCTTATCCGCGTTGGTAAAATTGTACACCCCCTTTGCAGGGCTCAGGTACTGGGGTTTCATATCGTTCTCCGCAGTTACCGCGTTGTAGTGGTGCTTAAACATAGCAACCGTGTCAGGGTCGGTGGTCTCGTGGAAATTCATGATGTTACCCACCAGGAAATAGTCCTTATACACCACCGCAAGGGAGGGAAGAGAAAGGTCCCAGCGGGCTACTTCTACCGCCTTAATGGCCCCCACCTGTTCGATAAGGATATCATCCAGATACCAGACGTCGGGATGACTATCCTTGTCGTTGGTTACCAGTCGGAAATCGATACTGCGAAGGGGAACCGAAAGGAAAGGGGTAACCACATTTACTTCTTTCCAGGTATCCACCGGGAGAATGCCGAAATTAGCAGGGAGCTTCATATCGCTGCGGGGATATTCTTCGTTCAGAACAACCCCCGGGCCCGTCAGGGTTCGTTTGCCTTCATTTCCTACAGAGGGGGCATAAAACCAGGCAATGATTCGGTAGGTGGTACCGGCCGGCAGTGGCTCTTTAAAGGTAAGTCGAACCGCATTGTAGGCACTTACATAGCTTTCCCCTTCTACGTGGGTTACCTTTAAGGCCGTATTATTGCTCCGCCCAAAATTACTGACCCATTCCACCTTAGAAGATGAATTGGGAACAAAGAGTTTTTCTTCTTCTTCCTTATTATCAAAAGAAAAGGCCAGGCTAATTTTAGGGCCGCTTACCTCCGGTTCTTTCTGGACATTCGAAGCTGCTGCCGGTTCTGCGGGTTTTTCCGTTTTACCTGCCGGTTTTACGGCAGATTGGCAGGAAAGGGCAAAAAACGACAGAAATAAAAGGGTCCCCCAGAGGAACCTACTTTTTCCTAAATTGGTAAAAATTTTCATCGAGCACCTCCTGTATATTCCCCAAAAACCTCTTTGGCCGTATAGACCGCCACCTATTATAATAGCCTATTATAATAGCATACTAGTATATTAGTAACCTTTTTATTTTACCCATCCTTCTAAAGGGAATACCACCCATCCGGGAAGAATCTCAGCCCTATTTATAGAAAAACCCAGTCCGCCATCTTACAGACAGAAGGAAGAATCTTTTTGGCTCCCTTTACCTAACGACAAAGAGAGGGCTCCCCGAGCCCTCTCTTCAGCATATCGGTAAATAACATTAGACTAAACTTAACGTTACGGCTGTACCGTAAGGGTTCCTAAATTCGCCGCCCCACTCGTACAAATAATGTACAATTTGTGAGCCCCGGAGATACCGCTGAGGTTAAGATTTATAGATTGATTCTTATAGGTATTCCAGCCACCGGTCGAAGAATAGTTAAAGGTACCGATCTGGGTCCCATAGTAACTATCGATTACTACTTTAAAACTCCCACTAATAGCGGTAGCAAAGTTAAAGTTCATTAGCTTCTTACCGGTCAGGTCTACGCTGTTAAAGGCTATATAGTCGCCCACCTTCCAGCCGCCCACACCACCGGTCCATACGGTAAGACTGGAGCTCCGTTCGTTAGCCTGCCAGGAATTCAACGTAATAGCTCCAGACGTAGAACCGCCACTGGATCCACCGCTAGAACCGCCGGAACTGGAACCTTCGCTAATGGTTACATTGGAATTACCACTGCTCTGATACCCTTCCGTAGCCATGATCATATAATTAAAGGAGCCAAGAGTCATCCCATAGCGGGCCCAGGCGTCAAAGTGGTTGCCCGTTGTAATGGTTCCGCTGGTTCGTTTTGATTGTCGGACGCTCCAGAACTGTTTAAAGGTGGCTGTCCCCTGAATAGAAGGGGCGTTGACCCGGGTGGTTTCATAGATATCGTAGGTACCCCCATCGGTGGTAACCGTTCCTTTATACGTACCCGTCGGACGATAGGTTCCCCAGCTTTCTACAATGTAGTACTCAATAAGAGGATTGGTAGTCCAACCATATAAGGTAAGATAGGCGTTTCCCGAAGGATTAAAAGATGCAGTATAATTTACCACCTTTCGTCCACCGGTGCTCCAACCTTTGCCACCAACCCAGTTACCACAATTCGTCCAGGAAGAAGAATAATTTCCCCCTGTTCCAAGGGTCATAGATACGGACCCACCCCCATCGGTCCAGAAGGAATAATAGTATCCTTCATGGGTTCCCGTCTGATTTGACGTAAGAGTAACCGCCCGGGATGATCCAATGGGCATAACCCCTTCCTCCACCGACTGATCCATCACAGCATTCGTACAACCTGAAAGAACTATACCTATTCCCAGAATAATATAAAGAGCCTTCTTCACCTGCACCTCCTTAAAAACCGATATGCTTTCTTTTAGAATGACACGGTTCTTAAGAATGTCTATCAGGATTTTTTCCTATAAAAAACGGTTTCCGATAAGAAATTTTTAAGAATTTTAGTGAAATTAGAACAGTCTTTTATAGATTTTCTTAGGTACCACAAAACCACAAATTCCCCTTTGAAACCACTGGCAAGAACTACAGATACCATTAAACTGCTCTTCTGTTAGGTGCTGTTGAAGCAACATACCAATCTCAGCACAGGTATACAAGCGCTCTTCTAGCTGTAACAGTCGAATGACCGCCCTATCAAAATGCTGGACCTTCTCTTCTGAAACACAGCGCCCCTGATGATTATTGGGACAACCTTCACAAAGCTGGTCCATCCCAAAGTGGATAATACATTGACCATCCTGCACAAGCTGGTCGATAAGACGTTTAAGATGCTCCACAAAAGCCGGCGAGTAGCCTTCCCCCTGGAAACGGGGAAGACAGAGCAAATGGTGAGGTCTGAGAATTACGAGCATGGAGTATTACTTTTCATCATCTAATTATTTGTCAAGCGGCTGAGTAGTAAGTTCCAGTACACTGTACCATACTTGTAGAAAAAAAGAGAATCCATCAACCTGTAGGCACCGCACTACTTAACGGAGGGATGAAATAGGCGGCTTTTCTCGTTTCAGCCCGGGGCGCAGCCCTCGATGGCTAGGCTCTGTTTGATGATCAGGCACTTGTTCTGGTCGCGCTCATAAACCGCCTCGTCCGGGAATACATCATCCCTGAACCGATAGCTATACATGGGGTAAGGGCCGGCAGAGGCCTTTAAAATGGCTATATCTACCCAAGATTCGGTACAGAATCATCTCTATATCTATAAAAGAAAAAATTGTTCCGGTGTGTATACAGGTATTCGCGATAATTTAAAATCAGAAATATTACGAGAGATTATATAATCAATATTATTTTTCATCGAACTTACTTCAATAACTGCATCTTCATAATCAGGAATTGGTGAAACCAATGAATCGCGTAATATGGATTCATCAATAGAAATCACATTAAAAATATCTAGCAATGCGGTAATGGTATTTATTACTTTAGTTTTTTCTCTTTTTTCCTTTAAAAGGAAGTACGCTAAAGTTGTCACTTCGTGCGCACATATAAAACCAGCCAGTTTCTTTTCAACGCACATATTAATTAATTGCGCCGCTTCTTGGTGAAAATTACGTTTGTTTAGAAAATCAATAATAATATTTAAATCAATGAGAACCTTTTTCATGAAAGGATTTCCTCAATTGCTTTTTATCAGGTATAGGAGAATCCTGGAAAAGCCCATACAAACTCGCTGTTTTGGGGTTAAGTTCCTGTGGTTGTTCTATGGTGGTACGTAAACGATAAAGATATTGCTCAAAAAGCTTAGAAATTGACAAGCCATTTTGCTTAGAATATGAATGAGCGAAGGAAATCAATTCATCATCTATATTGAGGGTAAGTTTCTTGGACATAACAACCTCTACACGTAATAATTATATTTTATTACGTACAGAAAGTCAATAAAAAGGGGCTTTCTCTGTGTTCTGTAAACAGACATGGTACCCCCTGTGCCTACCCCCATCCAAAATGTAGAATGGACCGGTTAGTTACCTCCTCCTCTATAACAAGGATAACCAGAGTTACCGATTGTTAACACCTCAAATACATTACTTTTTTTGTTTACTATTGGCCGCAAACATAGTATGTTTTAATCAAAACAAAAGAGGCCTTATGAGGGGCCTAAAAATTACAAATGAAGGAGGAATTTGTATGCAACAGCGTTATGAATGCGAAAACTGCGGACATCAGGTTACCATAGAAGCTTCCGCCCCAGTCCCCGATTGCTGTGGCCAACCGATGAAGGCCCTGCCGCTTGAGGCATGCCGGGAAGCAGGCCCTGAGGCTGCCCGCCCCACTAAACCGGAAGAGCCCTGTGAAGATTTTAGGGGCAATCATCAATAAAGAATCATATTGACTGTTTTTATATTTCATGCAATTATGTTTTAAACAATATAATTGCATGGGAGGTTTATAATGGACAGTCATCTTTACGATCTTACGGCCCTTACAAACAAGGGAACACCCGTGTCCCTTTCCCAATACAAAGGGAAGGTATTGCTTATTGTAAACACTGCAAGCAAGTGCGGATTTACTCCCCAGTACAAGGGCTTACAGAGGCTTTACGAGAAATACCGGCATCGGGGGTTTGAAATTCTCGCGTTTCCCTGCGATCAATTTGCCCACCAGGAACCTGGGAATGACGAAGAAATAGCCCAATTCTGTCAGACTACTTTTGGGGTTACCTTTCCTCTAATGAGTAAAATCGAGGTCAATGGACCGAACACCCATCCGGTATTTGCCTGGCTTAAAAAGGAAGCCCCCGGCCTTATTGGCGAGTCCATTAAATGGAATTTTACCAAGTTTCTCGTAAGTCGAGATGGAACTAAGGTAACCCGGTATGCCCCTACCGTGGAACCGGCATCTCTTGAATCGGATATTGAAAAGGCCCTTTCAGCATGAAAATCAAAGAATTATCATCATCAGAACACGACCAAGAAAATCCTTACGAAGAGCTTTTTCTTTCTAACCAGTTATGCTTTCTGGTGTACCAATTAGACAGAAAAATACAGGCCTTGTATCGACCTTTACTCGATTCTCTAAATATCACCTATCCCCAATATCTGGTACTCCTGGTTTTGTGGGAACAGAGGAGGGCCACTATCGGGGAGCTCTGCCGGCTTCTTCACCTTGATACGGGAACTATTTCACCTCTCATTAGACGGCTCCAGCAACATGGATTAGTAAGCAAACAACGAAGCCAGGAGGACGAGCGATCGGTCTTAGTAGAACTTACCGAAAAGGGTAAACAACTTAAAGAACAGGCCCGGGCCATCCCCGCCTATGTGGCATCATGTTTACTGCACGACATCCAGGAGTACCAGGAACTACGAAACACATTTCAGGAGATTCTCAGTCGCTTAGGGTAAAAATTAACAGCTTTTTGGGGTTTCGAATTCTCTCCCTGGGAAGACAGTCCTTTTACTGAAAGAGTTGGGGGCTGTCTTACCGTACCTCCCGTTGTCTAAGAACCTCATAGAGGAGGATCCCCGTAGCCACCGAGACGTTAAGGCTATCGATCCGGCCCTTTGAAGGGATGGCTACCATGCCATCGCACACTTCCCGTAAAAGCCGGGAGATGCCATGGCCTTCACTACCCATCACCAGGACCGTTCTGCCCCGGAGGTCCTTGGTATATACCGGGTCCCCTTCCATATCGGCCCCGTATACCCAGAAACCTGCCTCTTTAAGATCCTCCACCGCCCGAACCAGGTTACTCACCACGGCGAGGGGTACCCAGGCACTGGCCCCCGCGCTGGTCCGGGCCACCACTTCCGCGTCCTTTGCGGAACGACGATTCGCCACCACCACCAGGTTTACCCCCAGCTGGTCACAGGACCGAAGGATCGCCCCATAGTTGTGGGGGTCCGTAATGTTATCTAACACCACCACCAGCGCCTCTTGCCCCTCTTGCAGGCTTTCAATAAAGCCCCGAATCGTCCAGTCCCGATTATCCGGGGTGGCATCAATTTCAAGGGCAAGGCCTCGATGTTCCCCGCTGATTTTATCCAGTTCATGTTCCCCAACCCGTTGGATAGGGATTTGTTTTGCCTTTGCGAGGGCCATGATAGCCTTTCCCCGGGGCCCCGTATGGGCCACAAGAAGGGCATTCGCCTCGCGACCGGATTTGATATATTCTTCAATAGCATGAAAGCCCGTCAGATAGGTCATACCTGCTTACTCCAAATCGTAGGTTTTTCCGTATTCTACAATACCTACATTTTTATAGCCCCGCTTCTCAAGATGCTCCTTAAAGACCCGCTGGACATCCTTTTCCCCATGAACCAGGAAAATTCCTTTTAGTTGGCTCGTATCCTGGCTTTCAAGCCATTCGATAGTTTCTTGATAATCCGCATGGGCGCTAAAGGCATCGATTACTTCCACCCGGGCGCGGTTTTTAAACCACTGGCCGTGAATTTTTACCTCCGGCTGCTTTTCCCGAATCCGCCTGCCAAGGGTGTTTTCCGCCATATACCCAACGATAAGGATGGTGGTGCTTGGATCTTCAATATGATGGATAAGATGATGTTGTATCCGTCCTGCTTCGCACATACCGTCGGCTGCAATAATTATCGCCGGTCCTTCTAAATCATTGAGGGCCTTGGATTCATCCACACTGGTAACAAAATGAAGGGCATTAAAGCCAAAGGGGTTCTTGTGATGCTTGATAAAGGCCTGGTGGGTTTCTTCGTCATAGCATTCTGGATGAACCTGGAAGATCGTCGTGGCATTGGTTGCCATGGGAGAATCCACATAAATGGGGATTTCGGGGATCCGCCCCTGGTCTACCAGCATGTGAAAATAGTACACCAGTTCCTGGGTCCGTTCGATAGCAAAGGCGGGGATCAATATTTTACCACCCCGCTGCACCGCCTGTCGAACCACATCGGCCAGACGTTCCATGGCATCCGACGTGGGATCATGGCGACGATCCCCATAGGTGCTTTCCAATACCAGGTAGTCCACCGGTGGCAGCAGTTCCGGGTCTCGGATAATGGGTTTTCCCTTTCGTCCCAGGTCGCCCGTATATCCAATGCGAAGGGAGGAACCATTTCGGGCCACCGTCACGACCGCCATGGCGGAACCAAGAATATGGCCCGCATCGAAAAATTCAAGCTGTACGGCCGGCCCAATCCACAGGGGTCGATGATAGGAAACACTCACCATCTGGCTCGTAGCCGCAATGGCATCCTGCTCCGTATAGAGGGGCGTCCAGGTAAAATGTTCCCCCTTTTTTTCTGCCTGTTTTTTTAAGTATTCCGCATCCCGGGCCTGTATCCGGGCGGAATCCATCATCACGAGGCTTGCGATATCCCGGCTGGCGGGGGTAGCGAAAATGTTCCCCCGAAAGCCCTTCTTGGGTAAAAGGGGAAGCAAGCCACAGTGGTCAAAATGCCCATGGGTAAGGATAACCGCTTCTATCTTTTCGGCGGGAATCCCCCACTCCCGGTTTTTTCGGTCCGCCTCGGCCCGACTACCCTGAAAGGCCCCACAATCGATAAGATAGGATTTCCCATCAATTTCCAGCACATGCTTAGAACCAGTCACTTCCTGGGCCGCCCCCAGGGAATAAAAAACGATAGCCATGAAAGGAAGTGTACTATATTTTAAGGATTTATACAAAGCGGGATAACAATACTTTAAAAATCAGAAAATCCAAAATACTCTGGTAAATGCATGCTTTTTTAGTGTATTGTTTTCAAGAGAAGAATCCAAAGGTATTGGTAAATATTGACTTAAAAGGCAAGTACCCCTATTATTGAACCATGAAACAAACAATAATTTACCATTTTTGGGATGGTTTTAGCTCTGTTTTTAACCTATCAGGGGGTAAATTTTTCAACACTGATAATTTCAAGAATGGATTAGAGCGAGATAAAAAATCAATTGCAAGTGATTGGCAAAAAGTAGGAATCTCGATAAAAGTAGCTATGGATAAAGAACTCTGTTGCCATGAGTAATAAAAGAAATGTACCTTTTGCTCAACAACAACAGCATATTGTCCAACAACAGTCGATCTATTCAGGGCCCCTTCCTCCTTCTTCTGAATTAGCCCATTATAATGACATTATACCAGGGGCAGCGGAACAGATATTGAGAATGGCTGAAGAAGAAGGGAATCATAGAAGAAAAATGGAAGAGAGACTGGTGGATGAACAGATAAGGGCAAGTAAAACAGGGCAAAGATTTGCCTTTATATTGGGTATCGGAAGTTTAACAGTGGTAACTGTTAGCATTACCTTAAACCAACCATTGGCTTCTATTGTCCCAGCTATTATAGCAATAATAAGTCTTGGGGTTTCTTTATTTTTAAGAAGTAGTATCATCTTTTCTCGTTCCCTGGCACAAGTTGAGTGAGTTTTTTGGTCCAATGATAAAGCCTTTCGCCTATCCCATAATTCACACTTTTTGTCCGGGGTCAAAGAATTTTAAAATGTTCATTCTCCCTCGGTAAGATTCGGTACAGGGTCAGGGTGTACCTCACCTGTTTACAGAGCAGTCCTAGCAAACGCACTAGTACCCCTTGTTAAAAAAATCGTTTTTTGCTAGGATACGGCCAATTTAACCGTAAGGGAACGGCATGGGAAGGGATTCAAACATTGCAGTAACAGTACAGGGACTAGCCGGAGAAGATCATATCTCTTATTACTTTGAGTAACCGCCCAGGGGGCGGTTTTTTTTTGCTCCAACCTTCTATCAACGTTCAAATAAAGGGGAAGGGGGCGAGAAATAAAAAGGGATACGGAGCCACGGCTTATAGGGGAAAGGCTTTTTGAAAGATAACCAGTAATCCAGCGAAGGGGGGCCTATGATACAGGGCAAGCATCTTATAGAACCGGAAAATCTTAGTTTAGAAGATTTGGAAGATCTGTTTCAGATCGCAGAACGGATTGAAAAAGACCCTGTGTATTTACGTTCATCCTGCAAAGGGAAAATTCTCGCCACCCTTTTCTTTGAACCAAGCACCAGAACCCGCCTGAGTTTTGAAGCGGCCATGCTTCGCCTGGGAGGCTCCTGTCTTGGTTTTGCTGAACCAGGGTCCAGTTCTGTGGCAAAGGGAGAAAGCCTGGCCGACACCATTCGCACCGTGGCCTGTTATGCGGACTGCATCGTGATGCGAAACCCCAAGGAGGGGGCGGCCCTTCTGGCAAGTCGTTATTCAGAAGTGCCTATCATCAACGCTGGAGATGGAGGTCACCATCACCCAACACAAACACTTACCGATTTACATACCATCCGGCAATTGCGGGGCACCACCGCAGGTCTTACCATTGGGTTCTGTGGGGATCTCAAGTTTGGGCGCACGGTCCATTCCCTTGCCAAAGGGCTCGCGCGCTACCCCTCAAATCGAATGATTTTCATAAGCCCTCCGGAGTTACGTATCCCCGACTACATAAAACAGGGGGTCCTCGAAAAACAAGGGATTCCTTACCTTGAAACGGACCGATTGGAAAAAGTGATGGGAGATTTGGACGTGCTTTACATGACCCGGGTCCAGCGGGAACGGTTCTTCAACGAAGAAGATTATATTCGCCTGAAAGACAGTTACATCCTGACCAGGGAAAAACTCAAGAGCGCCCGACCGGATCTTCTCATTCTACATCCCCTGCCACGGGTTAATGAGATCGCCGTAGAGGTAGATCAGGATCCGCGGGCGGTATACTTTAAGCAGGTAAAGTACGGCATGTACATTCGCATGGCCCTGCTGGCTTCCCTTATGGGAACCGTCTCATAAAAACCCCAAAGGAGGTATCACCCATGCTGAACATTGCCAAAATTAAGAATGGAATCGTGATAGACCACATTAAAGCGGGGCAGGGGCTAAGGATTTTTAACTGGCTTGGCCTCGGCAAGGCCCCCTACACGGTAGCCTTCGTGGTAAACGCCGAATCCAAACGGATGGGCCGCAAGGACATCATCAAAATTGATAACGAAATTAAAATTGACTTTGCCGTCCTCGGACTCATCGATCCTAACATTACGGTGAATATTATCGAAAACGAAAAAGTAACCGAAAAGATCCGGCTGCGCCTTCCCGAACGGGTAGAAAACGTGCTTATCTGCCGAAATCCCCGGTGCATCACCGCCACCGAAACCTATGCGCCCCATATTTTTCATCTGGTCGATGAAAAAACAGGCACTTATCGCTGCGAATACTGCGATGATCTGAGAACCACCGAGGATTTCCGATAAATGAACATACTGATTAGCGGCGTTCGGCTCGTAGATGCCCACCAGGATTTCCAGGGAAGCGTTCTTATCGAAGGAGGGCGCATACAAGCCCTCTTTCCTCAAAGTGAGGGGGTTCCAAAACCTGAAGGTCAGTGTTCTTCCCTTGGCCGGGGGGAAGGTGTCACGGCCGCCGAATCTCCTCGGCCCACCATTCACATCGATGGTCATGCTTTAGGAAGCGACGTGGTCTGTATGCCCGCCTTTGTGGACCTCCACGCCCATTTTCGGGATCCGGGCTTTCCTCTTAAAGAAACCCTGGAAAGCGGCTCCCTTGCCGCCGCCGCCGGCGGATACGGCACCGTAGTCTGCATGGCCAACACCCAACCGGTGATCGACTCGGTGGAACTCGCCCGGCATCTCCAGGGACGGGCGAACGCCCTGGGGCTTATCGACCTCTTCCCAGTTCTTTCCCTTACCCAGGGGATGGACGGCCGTTCGGTAGCCCATCTTGCGGAGCTGGACCCGGCGGTAGTCCGACTCCTTTCGGAGGATGGCAAGGATCTGGCCGACGAAGGGGTGTTGCAAGCGGCCCTTCAGGAGGCCCGCCGTAGGGGCATTCGCGTTTCGCACCACTGCGACTTTGGGGGCAAAGAAGCAGAACAGCTTAAAGCGCAGGGGGCTTCTCGAGAAATCTACAGTCGCATAGAAGAAAACCACGGCACCGAGCGGGTCCTTCGCCTTGCCCAGGAAACGGGGTGCGCCATCCATATCGCCCATGTTTCTACCCGGGAAGCCCTGAAGCTGGTCCAGGAATACCGAGGGCGGCGTTCTCCCGGTCAGGTTACCTGCGAGGTTACCCCTCATCATCTCGCCCTCACGGAAGAGCGGGCCCGTGAGTTGGGGACAGAAAGCTACGGTCGGGTAAATCCACCCCTTCGCACCGAAGTAGACCGAGAAGCCCTTATAGCCGGCATCCAAGAAGGGCTGGTTGATGCCATTGCCACCGACCATGCTCCCCACACAGCTGAGGACAAAGCCAGGGGAGCCCCCGGTTTCATTGGCCTTGAAACCGCCTTCCCGGTGTGTTACACCGTCCTGGTCAAACAGGGATCCCTCCATTTATCTACCCTCTCTGCCCTCATGAGCTATAATCCAGCCCGTATCCTGGGCTTACCTGACCGGGGGCTTTTACAGCCAGGGCTTCAGGCAGACCTGGTACTGATAGATCTGGGCAAAAAGGAAACCATTGGGGAGCGACCCTTTGTAAGCCGGAGCAGGAATAGCCCCTTTGCGGGGTTTTCCCTGGAAGGATCGATACTCCTTACTATTCACCGGGGAAAAATCGTGTACCAGCGGGGTTCCTGACATGGATGAAAGAAATGTCCCAAAAGAAGGTAGCGATCACACATCAACCGTGAACAATAGCAGGAGATACCAACATGCACACCCATAACATGGACCGCTTATATGAACGGGTTGCCTCCCATGGTCCTGTCTGTGTAGGCCTTGATACCGCCCTGGACTACATTCCCCCGGTATTGCGAGAAACAGCAGGCACGGTCGGCGAGGCGCTCTTTCGATTCAACCAGGCCATCATTGAAGGTACCCGGGATTATGCGGCCTGCTACAAGGTCCAGATTGCCTATTACGAGGCCCTGGGCCTTGAAGGCCTTACGGCCTATGCCCGAACCCTCTCCTATCTGCGACAGGAAGGGCTTCTTACCATCGCCGATATCAAACGGGGCGATATCGCCGACACGGCGCTCCAATATGCCCGGGCTCATTTTGAAGGGGACTTCGAAGCCGATTTTGTCACCCTTTCGCCCTATATGGGGCTCGATACTCTGGAACCCTGGCTTACCTACGGCACACAAAAAGGGAAAGGGGCCTTTGTTCTGATGCGGACCAGTAACAAGGGAATGCGGGATTTTGAATATCAGCGGCTCGAAGATGGAAGGCGGCTCTATACCCTGGTGGGAGATCGGCTCGGAGAATTTCTAAAAGATACACAGGGGAGTTCTGGATATGCCGCTTTTGGGGTTGTGGTGGGCTGTACTGAACCAGAGGAAGCAGAGACCATTCGGCTCCGCTACCCGCAGTTGTTCTTTCTTATTCCCGGCTATGGTGCCCAGGGGGGGGCAGCGGAGGACGCCGCGCGGCTGTTACAGAGGGGAAACGGCGGGGTGGTCAACGCATCCCGGTCCATTCTAAAAGCCTGGCTACACCATGAATCTGCCGGCCAGCCCGCCGAAACAGTACGAGAGCTGGTATGCCAGGCGGCAGGACAGGCCGCTAAGGAGATGCGGGATGCCATCAGAGAAGCAAGCATGAAAAAGGAACTGAAATGAGGAACAACATTTTCATGGGCCCCAGGGCGGGATCAGTCTCGTGGTATACCCCCAGTACCGCGGGGGCGACCCAGCCCTATGCCTCCTACCAGGATGCTCCAGTTCTGGCAGCGGGAACAATTGCAGACAAAGGATACATACCCCATGTGTAGCAGCCATCCTCGAATGACCTATACCAAAAGCCAGGTAGTGGACAACCGAGTCCTGGCAGAGCAGATCCATGAACTCATCGTGTTCTGGAAAGGTCCCGAGCCCCAGGCAGGGCAGTTTTTCATGCTTAAAGCAGAGCGAAGCGGGGTACTGCTGGGGCGGCCCATCAGCCTCTTCTGGTGGGAACCTCAGGCCTTCGCAGAAACCGCTCTTTTTCAGGGGAAACTCTCTTTTCTTATAGCCGCCCGGGGAAGGGGAAGCCGGGAACTCTGTGAGTTGCAAAAAGGTGATACCATCGAGCTTATTGGGCCCCTGGGAACGGCCTGGCCTGAGCCAGAAGGGAGCCCTTCTTCCGCACAAGCGGCAAAAGCGGCGGCCTCACCGCCCCGGATAGCCCTCGTGGGAGGAGGAGTAGGCCTCGCGCCCCTTATTTGTTTAGCCCGAACTCTGCCCCCCAGGAGCTATGACCTGTACGCCGGTTTCCGTTCCGAGGTGTACGGCCTTGAAGGTATCGATCCCCAGAAGCTGGTGATTGCCACCGAAGATGGGAGTCATGGCGAACGGGGGCGGATTCCCGCCTTTTTCAACCCTGCACCATACCATAGAGTATACACCTGTGGCCCCGAGCCCATGCTCGAACTGGTAAGCCGTGCCTGCCAGCAGGCGGGGGTTCCCTGTTACGTGAGCATGGAGCGCCGCATGGCCTGTGGAGTAGGGGCCTGTCTTGGCTGTACGATCCCTACCCGTTCAGGTAACAAGCGGTGCTGTGTGGAGGGCCCTATCTTTGATAGCCGGGAGCTTTTCTATGAATAAACACGACATACCGTCCCCTGGCGGAAACCATTCGTCTCCGGTACCGGATCTCTCGGTAGATATTGCAGGGGTCCGACTGAAAAACCCCGTAATTGCCGCCAGTGGCACCTTTGGGTACGGCCGGGAATACCAGGACCTTATCGACGTAGCAGAACTGGGGGCCATCTGTACCAAGGGGCTTACGCTTCACCCCCGGCCAGGAAACCGGGGGATTCGCCTTCAAGAAACGGCGGCGGGGCTCATCAATTCTATTGGGCTTGAAAATCCCGGCATCCCCGCCTTTATCGAAAAGGAACTTCCCCAATTGCGACGGCTCGGACCTGCGGTAATTGCAAACCTTTCCGGTTCTTCTATTGAAGAGTATGTGGAAGGGGCCCGACTCCTTTCGGCCAGTGATATCGACATGATCGAACTCAATATCTCCTGTCCCAATGTAAAGGCCGGAGGCATGGCCTTCGGCCTTTGTCCCCCCGATGCGGCGGCGGTGACCGCCGCGGTTCGTCAGGTCTGCACCAAACCCCTCATGGTCAAGCTTTCTCCGAATGCCCCGGATGTGATTGCCGTAGGCAAGGCCTGTGTCGATGCCGGAGCCGATGCACTATCTCTGGTGAACACCTTTAAGGCCCTGGCGATTGATATACACCAACGGCGGCCGGTTTTCGAACATATCACGGCGGGTCTGTCGGGCCCTGCCATTAAACCGATCGCCCTCCGCATGGTCTGGGAACTTTGTGGGGCCCTATCGGTGCCGGTAATCGGCCTCGGCGGCATTGCCAGTCCCGAAGATGCCCTGGAATTTCTCCTTGCCGGAGCCCGGGCAATCCAGGTGGGAACCGCCATTTTTTCACGGCCGCCGGTACTCCATGAGATTATCGAAGGGATACGGGAATATATGGGCCACCATGACTTCACCCGGATTGAGCAACTTTCTATTCGACCTAATTATGCATAAAAGGGAGAACAACCATGAATCGAACCATTGAACTCTTAAAAGAATCGGCGGCCCTTCTGGAAGGGCACTTTCTGCTTTCTTCCGGGCGCCATTCGGACCGCTATTTCCAGTGCGCCCGGCTGTTACAGTATCCCGATCGGGCCGCAGAGGCCCTTTCTGAAGTGGCAAACCGACTAAAAAACGATATGGCCTCTGGAGAAATCCAGATTGATGCGATCTGCGGTCCTGCCATGGGGGGCATTATCGTGGCCTATGAGCTTGGTCGCCAGCTGGGACTTCCCGCCTTTTTTACCGAGCGGGATGACACTGGCGCCATGAGTCTCCGGCGGGGCTTTGAGGTAACCCCCGGGCAGAGGATTCTTATGGCCGAAGATGTGGTAACCACCGGCAAATCCTCTGGCGAGGCCGCCCGGGTATTGGAAAACCTTGGGGCCCGCATTGTGGGGCTTGCCTGTATCGTGGATCGCCGGGCGGCAGGAGAAACCATCCCCTGGGCCTTTTATCCCGCCTGCCAGGTCCAGGTGGCCAACTGGGATGCCACGGACTGCGCCCTCTGTAAACAGGGGGTTCCCCTCGTAAAACCGGGGTCCCGAAAGGTCTTCTAAGCCGCCGGATTTCCGACGCCCTGGCCCCGAAGCCTTCGGCTCCGTGGGCCACCCCTGAGGCGCTTGCCCGGCGGGTGGCCACCCCTGCGCCCTTCTCGCATATCACAATTCCTTTATTCAAAGGACTATCACCCTTTTCCCCGCACCCTTGGTTGGGGCTGTTGGACTCCTTTTCGCAGCCTAGCTCACAGGGACCCTGTTTCGGCCTTCTTTCTTCCCAGAGGAATAACCGGTGTTGATGCTCTAGACGCAGGGGGGCCCCTCAGATTACTGTATTTTTTATGAGTTCTTCTTCCTGTACCAGATTAACCCCGCAACAACTGAATCGGGCAATGATGTATAGCACCATCACGGGCTGTCTTGCCACTATCTGGGGTATCGTCTGCTCGCCCCAACCTATTTTCAACGTATTTTTCCGAAATTGGCTCGGCGCAAGTTCCTCCGAATTAGGAACCCTCGTGGCCATTCTCCAACTTACGGGAATTTTCCAGGTCCTGGCAATTTTTATTTACGGCTACAGTAAACGAAAAAAACCTTTCTTTATTACCGCCCATCTCATCCATCGTTTTTTAACCCTGAGTATTGCCTTAAGTGCCTTCATGGCTACAGATCCCGCCAACCGGCCCTGGGGAATTCGGCTTATCATGGTGAGTTTGCCCATTTCCTGGTTTTTCATGAACATAAGTTCTGCCGGCTGGTGGAGCTGGGTGGCCGATCTCTTTCCCGAGAACATCCGGGGGGCCTTTTTCCTCCGTCGTTCCGCCATCATCAACATTACGAACATTGTATGGTTTTTCCTTGCCAGCATGGTGCTCGACCTGGTTCCAGAAAACTGGGTGTTCATCGTGTATGGGGGGATTTTTGCCATTGGGGCTATTTCGGGAGTGGTGGATCTCCTTTTGAATATTCCTATTCCGGAACCCCTTAATCCGGAGACCCCTCATTTTACTCCCCAGCAGGCTCTTGAACCCTTTAAGAACGGAGACTTTCTCCGTTTTTCTTTTGCCGCGGGCCTTGCCATCTTCTCTATCAACTTGATAGGGCCTTTTCAGGCTCCCTTCGTGGTGGATCCCCAGGGGGCCCACGCGCCTAACACCTGGCTCGGGGTGATGTATGTGATTTCCCAGCTTATGTGGGTGGTTACGGCCCCCTTCTGGGGAACCGTCATGGATAAGTGGGGGAGAAAACCCGTGGTGGTCCTGGGCTGTCTCCATGTGCTGAGCTGGATAGGGTACTTTTTCCTTACTCCCCGGACCTATTTTTTCTTGCTTCCCCTCATATCTCTTCTGGCGGGACTCCTGGCCCCGGCCTTCTGGGAAGGGGTTAACCAGATGATGCTTTCCCTGGCCCCAACGCAGAATCGGCTCTCCTACGTAGCCTGGTACATGATGATCGTGGGCTTCATTTCTGCGGGGGGCTCCTTAGTCGGGGGGTACCTCATCGATTTACTTGCCCCCTTTCACTTTTTCTTCATGGGGCTCCATTTTCAATCCTTTCATGTGGTGCAACTCCTTTCCATTGTGATGGTGGTGTTTTCTGCCTTTATTATTAGTCGGGTACGGGGTTCGTACGACCAGGGGCTTGATTTTGTCATGGGGCGGCTCGTTAATCCCGGTATCATAAAAACCTATTCATATATAGAAACCTTAAGTGGAACCGAAGATCCCTCCCGAACCGAAGAGGCCCTTCGTTCTATCGAAGCAGCCACCGGGGAGCTAGCCCTTCAGGAAATCATTGCCCGTCTGGAAGACCCCTATCCGGAAATTCGAGAAGAAGCGGCCCGAGCCCTGGGGCGACTGCGCTCCCCCTGGGCGGTCCCCCATCTTATTCAAAAACTCCACGATCCCAGCCCCTATATGCGGATCATCGCAGCCCGGGCGCTTGGCAAAATCCGAGATCCCCAGGCGGTGCCTGCCCTTACCGAGGCCTTAGAAAAAAGCCATTCCGAAGAAATGAAAGAGGCCTGCCTCCAGGCCCTGGGAGACATCGGCACCGAAGAGGCCCGAAAACTGATCACCGCCTATTGCCAACGGGAGGACATTCCCGAAGCCCTGCGGGCAACCGCTATAGAAGCCGCCAGCCGGCTGGGAAATTACGAGGCCCTGGAGTATATTTTTCATCGTCTTATAGAGGAATCTAACCCCGGCCTTCGCACCCAATATGCCATGGCCCTCAGTAACCTCCTGGGCCCCAATGGCAAATTTTATGCCTACATCAGCGGTTCTTCCTCTGCGGTGGCCCGCCGGGTTGCCCAGCTCTTTAAGCGCCTAGACCTCCAGAGCCACAAGAAAAGTCTCCTGTATTCGGGGGTTTCTGCAAAAGAAAAGAAAAAAGAGATAAAACAACAGTATCGAGCAAAAATACAGACAATTCAGCAACAGCTTGAAAACGAGCAAAGCCTGGAAGCCCTGAAAGGGATGCTGGATATATCCCGGTACTATGTTCGCCAGTTTATAGGATCGTCCCGCACAGAGGAAGAGGCCTATCAGCTTGCCCAGCGGGTGGATCCAGGCCTGGCCACGTTTCTGTATCTTATCATGGCCACCGAAGGAATTTTGAATTCTGGCAAGAGCCTGTCCCGGGAAAGCGCCACCCTTATCTCTCTCTTGCTCGCCTATTTTATCGACAACTCGTAGGAGAAAACCATGAAGGACCTCCCGGATTACACCCTTATATACGAAGATACGGAGATTGTGGTGGTCTCCAAAAAAAGCGGTATCCCCGTTATTGCCGAACGATGGGAAAAGGACAAGATTCACCTGGGGAAAAAACTTGCCCAGGATTTAGCATTAGAAAAACTCTACGTGGTGCATCGGCTTGATCGAGACACTTCAGGGCTTGTGTTGTTCGCCAAAACCCCGGAGGCCCATCGGCAGTATACGATGCTTTTTGAGCAGCGGGAGATAGAAAAGCAGTACCTTGCCATAGCCTGCGGGAAACCCACCTGGCAAAGCTATACCTGTGAACTTCCCCTGCTCCCTGCCGGCGATAAACAACATCGAACGATTATTGATAAGGCCCGCGGGAAAGCATCCCGCACCGATTTTACCCTCCTTGCCTACGCGGGCACCTATAGCCTTATCCTTGCTCGCCCCCATACCGGCCGGACCCATCAGATCCGGGTTCACCTTGCCGCCCTGGGACTTCCCCTGGTAGGAGATGCCCTGTACGGACAGGGAGAAGGGCTGCGGCTTTCTGCGCTTAAACCTGGCTGGAAAGGGGATCCCCACAACGAACAGCCCCTTATTGACCGCCTGGCCCTCCACGCCTGGAAGCTCGCCATTCCCGAGAAAGGCCTTTCGTGGTCCGCCCCCCTCCACAAAGATTTCTCCGCCGCAGCCCGACAGATAGAAAAACTGGGAAGAACCTTCGAACCCCTGTCTTTTTAAGTTGTAGCGCAAGGCAGGAGGGCGGATATGGCTTACAATACATGTCACGCAAAAACATTACTCAATTTCCGCTATACGTTTTGCATCATCGTTGTTAAAAATCATATGTATAGTAGCTAATCTTCTTGAAGCCCAATCAGGTGTTCTTGGAGTTAACATATACCTTATTTCATTCTTATCATTTGTTATTTTAACCACACCTGTAATAATATTTTTATATTTATTAATATCTATTGAGAAAGATGTTTCTGTACCAGCAATACCAGACAAACATAATCCCGGTGAAAAATTCAACACAAGGGTATCATTATTATTCTCTTTTAAAAAATAATGAATACTATTTATTACCATTTCGTTCTTGACTACTGTAGCATGTATTAGACAATTATTACCTCTCATAATAATCTGATTATTATCAATACCTATTTTATACGAAAGTGTTTTTTCGCCCAATTTATACATCAGGGTCTCATCATTGGTCAGGAGAATAGAATTTGTTAGAAAACAAACCGGATCATTTGATGTGCGGATTATACCCATTAAAAATGATTCTGAATAGTAACTTTTTAATGCTACAAAAAATGGTGCTTTATTAATTTCCACAGGAATATTCATTACTTTATTATCAATGGTTAGTTTGACATTTTTACTTCCAAGCGTACTTTTCTCACGATACATTATTGGGAAAGAGGTATGTTCAGAGTGTCCTTGGGGATTAACTAGACCGCCATACTTTTCTGAAGGTTTATCAACACATTGAAAAAACCAAGAAACCGACTCTTTATCATTGGTAGTAAAATTAATAGATATTTCCGGTTTAGCTTTCTTTGTATCTAATTTACATTCTATTGGTGTGAATATAATAGTTCGATTCTTTGATTCTTCTTTCATTGAAAGAAATACAGCTTCATTATTCAGGTAATCTATTTGTGTTTTATCTTTATATGTTAATATAATTCTAATATTATTTGCATTTTTAATCATCGCTTCAATACATTCATATTTCTCATGATTTGTAAAATAACTAATTATGTGATAATTATACTTTTCAAAATAGACTAGGAATGGATCTATTAGCGTATTTCTCAAACTAATGCTTTCTGAGAATGCCATAACAGATAGAAACATCAAAAATAAAACAAGATTTTTTGTTTTCATATGTCCTCCTTTTTTGTATAGTATATCACACCGGGCACATGGCATCCATCTAAGATTTGTTTAAACATGTTCTGTAAACAGACATATTCCCCGCCTGGCGTCATCTCCTTTTACAGCTAATCGAAGTGATCTCTATTTTGCAGAACATGGAATACGCCATCTGGGGAATAGAAATACAGCTTTATCTTTTTATTATTAAGAGCACTGTATTTATTACTTCTTCAAGTTTTTCGTTTTTAATTTTTTCGATATATTCAATATTTCTTACTGTCCAATCAAGACTTTTTATTTGATCGCTCAGTACACATCCCTTTATTTTCTCTCCCACAACTTCAACTTCAAAAGGATATCCTTTTATTTTACTAGTAATAGGGCAAAAGATTGCTAATCCAATCTTTTCATTATATTCTTTAAATGAAAGAACAAGTGCGGGTCTACGACCTTTCTGTTCATGTCCTTGCTGAGAATTAAAATCAAGCCAAACAATATCTCCCTGGTCAGGAACATATTTTTTTACCATTCTTCATTTCCTACAGAAGACCCAGTCTCAATTGCTGAATGCTTGTTTTCATCGGTAACTTTTGAAAGCAAATCTGTTAGTGTTTTTTTAGGTGGATGTATTATAATTTTACCATCTTCTTCGGTAATTTCAACAAAACTCCCTTTTTCCAAGTTAAATTCTTTCACATAAAGAGCAGGGATACGTATTCCGAGACTGTTTCCCCACTTTTGTACTACCGTCTGCATACTTAACCTCCTCAATAAAGGATATACAATGTATATTTTTTAGTCAAGTATACACTGTTTATCTTACTGTTCCTTAAACAGACATGGTACCACGGGGAACTTCTCCATAAGGGGCGCCCTATATCTTAAAGGGTCATCAAGAGTTTTCTGCATGCTCCTTGCTTTATGGAAAGGTTTTTTTTATACTAGTTTTATGAAGCTTCCCAAACAGACATTGATACAACTTAAAGCTCTGCTCTGGCAAGACGAAAGGATTGCCGCGGCCTATCTTCTGGGAAGTGCCGCCAGTGGTCGTATGAGACCTGACAGTGATATCGATGTGGCCATCCTGCCGGTGCAGGGTTTATCTTTTACCAGTCTTGATAGGGCAGAACTGGCGGGAAGGCTCTCCTATGAATTGGGCCGGTCGGTGGATATGGGGCTTCTCTCTTCGGCAAACCTGGTTTATTCTCGACAGGTTCTAGAAAAGGGCGCACGCCTTTTCATGAAAAACCCCTTATATGTCCAGCTGATGGAAACAACACTTCTCAGTATGTATCTCTGGTTTAATGAGGAACGGAAGGAACTTTTACATGCCTATAGAAATAGATGATATCGTTTTGAATAAGGCCGCAATTATAGAACGGTCATTACGCAGAGTCCTCGAAGAGTATCGTATGGATCCGACCTTAACTCAATATACTCATATTGATGCCCTAACTTTAAATATAGAACGGGCCTGTCAGGCTGCCATAGATTTGGCAATCCATCTTTGTGCTGTTAATCGTCTGGGTATTCCACAAACAAGTGCAGAGGCTTTTAGAATATTGGCGAAAAACAACAAAATCTCTCAGGCAACAGCCCAGAAAATGGTTGCTATGGTTGGATTTCGGAATATTGCAATCCACGAATATCAGATGATGGATATGGCTATCCTAAGGTCGATTGCAGAAGAGGGATGGCAGTCCCTGGTGCTCTATTTATCTGAATTAGGTGTCCATATCAAACCATGAGCTCTTACGATCCAACGGACAGGGGTAGAATACAGGATGAAGAGCAGAACAGGATAGGGTTTGTTAAACTTAGTCCTCGCCCTATAAAAGCCCCAGAATCATAAAATCCCGGGCACAGATAAAACTCCCGCAAACGGCAAAAAAATTTGGAGCATGCTGGAAAAGGGAAGAGGCTTCCGGCTTCGACGGAGACTCGTCTTTCCCGTGAATGTCCCCACGATACTCAAATTGCTACGGGAAGAGGGTCTGCGCACTATACCGAGCCATACGTCACCTCCCAGAACACTTAATGTAGGTGACTTCTATTCTGGCAGAGGGCGTGTTTTCTCGTGAAAGTACTCAACTAAAGATTCTAAAGAATCAGCTATATTTTTCTTTATGAATTCAATTGGATTATATTCAATACTTCCAATGCTATTTTTATATTTCTGAGTAAGATTAATCAAATTTTGCAAATCATCACGATATTCCTGGTATAATTCTCCATTGCTATATTTTTTCCTATATCTTTCTTCAAGTGAATATATAATCAATTCTTGGTCTTTTAGTGATAATGAACACATTTTATTATAAAAGAAATCTATATCAACTAGTTTAAGAAACGGCTTCCTATAATACTTATTATTACCATTAATATGAATTAGTCCTCTACAGAATTCCTTAACATCTTTATCCATATTCTCAATATCCTCTTTTATCTGAATTTTAATTAATTCGTCATAATTTTCTTTTGAGATATCTTTTAATATTTTTTTTATTTCAGCTATTTCTGTGATTTCATCAGAATACGCCCAACCACCGTAGGACATTGCTAATTCACCCCAATCATCAATCGGCATAATTTGTTTTTTATGTCTTTCTATTACATCTAATACTTTACGCTTAACTTCATCTACTGTTCTTGGCAACAACTTCCAATTTGAAAATATAGCCATAATATTAAAATAATGTAATATCTCGCCTGGATGTAAATATTTTCCATCGTCGATTTCACAGTCTATTTTTTCTATCATTTCGTAAAATTTTTCCTTAGGGCACCTCTAAAAACCGCA
>NZ_PTQW01000053.1 GCF_004343725.1 Treponema sp. J25 | reverse complement strand
TGATATCATTGCCGAGGTGACCGGCCTTCCCCGGGAGGAGATTGAGGAACTCTAGCCTAGCGGGGGGGGGGGGGGGGGGCCCTGGGGACCTCTAGGGATTCCGCGGCCTTCTAGGGGTGCTGGCACGCCCCTGAGAAGTGCCGGGGCGGTGAGGTGATAGGAGAACATATGCTTATTTTACAACAGGTTTTTCTTTATGATACTCACTGTATCGCTGGAAGTTTTTTCCCAATTAGTTTTTCAAGTACCTCTTTCTTTTGAAAATATCCTAATAGGATATCATCTGGTCCACCAGAAAGATCAACTCCAATTCCATTATGCTCAAATGGAGAAATTGATTGGACTTTCCCTATCACCACATATCCCAGCCCAGACAACAGACCTTTCACATATCGACCATCTGAAGTTAGCAATAATACAGCAGCATATATGCTTTTCCCATCATTATATCGCACCTGTAAACCTCCCTTCACCTTTTCAATTATCAACCATTGTTTAACGTCAACACACTCCATACCGTCAATAAAATACCATGAACCGATAAAGTCTTCCTCTTTATATTTTCCATCACCAAAAAGATTTACTGCAAGAATTAATGAAAAGACGACAATTATGATTTTCTTCATACAAGAGACCCTTAATACCTGTAAAAATTCTTTGGATACCCCTCAATTGGGGGTTTTATTAGGACCATAATAGGTGAACTGTTCAAGCGGTGCCGTCCCGCCCTCCTCTGTCCATCCCATTGGGCTGGATACAATGACCAACAGAAAACACAGCACTAGCTTCATGTCAATTCGTCTCATCGAACTCCTCCTCGGGAAAAGCTGCCTGAGATTCTTTTTCCTTTATCTCAGGATAAAACTCATAGAACATCGGACGATACTCAATACGTTCCATCGGCGCATCCCACAAAGGAGTTATCCGATAGATAGTGCACGCTGCATCGGCCACCACCTGAACATATATTGCATCGTCATCGCCGACAACATAAGAAACCTGAATTATTGTTTCGTTCCCCTCTGTGGGTTTTAGCCACTCTATAAAATACATTGTGTCTTTTTCAAAATCGTAGACAAGCACCTGGAATCGATCCACCTTCCGATAATCTTCTTTGTCCCAGCTCCACAGACCAAGATAAATGCGGTTCTTGCTATCAAGTGATTTTTTGGAATATGAGTCACCGAATGGTATGAAATAATCGGTATAGGGCAATATTCTAATATCTAGGCTTTTATCTTTTTTAATAATTAAAATATCTCTCAACCATTTTTCTAAATATATAAAATCAATTTTCTGATAAAAGTAGAACTTATTTATACCATCTGATAACAACATAGGACGCGAGGAAAATATCCTTTCTGAGAAAGTGATATCATTATAAGCCTTCATTATCGATTCCAATTCAGCATCTTTTAGATTAAAAAAAACATCTCCTTCTTTTTGATATTTTTTAGGAGTACTCATCATATCCTTCCCATTTTTATCCATATACTCAGCTCCACTGAAGTACATATTCCCCTCTACATCAACGAGGAGAAGTTCATTAAATGAAAGCGGATTATTGATATTTGGTTTTTCCGGGCCATAGATAAGACCTTCGATAGAATAGTTAAACCTTGCTACCCGTTCTACCTTCACTTCTAGCTTATAGTTGCGCTGCGGAATATGGAGACACTCTTCGATTTTTGCTCTATCCTTATTAATATCAATCGCTCTTCCATACACATCACGATACTGTTCAGTATTCTTTTTATATAATATTAGTCTTTGACTTGTATTTATCTCACTGTTTTCTGCGAAACAAATTAAAAAGTTAAACAATAACAATACTATTAATATCCTTTCCATTTGAGATACTCCTTTGTATAGTTTTTTTTCCATCGTTCCATATAACTTTTATTCATTATTATTTCTCTATAATAAAAATCGTTTTCATCAAGATAATTCACTCTGGGTCCTGACTCAAAGAACCTATACGCAGGCGCGCTATTATACATATACTCCCGTCCAGACGTATCTTTCCCCCCGTAAATCCCTATATGCTCATCGCCAGGGCTACCCATGACTATCAGGTCCCCCGGCAGGGGAGCCGTCACCGGCAAAAACCGCGAGTCAAAGTAGGTGTTCTTAACGCCACCACCAGAAAGACCGCTCATTCCCACATTCATTGTCGCATCCCTTTGGCGAAGGCGCAACTCTAAAAAAAAAAGGGGGAGCACCGAAAACTACTCCTCTGGGCCGCTCTCCCCACGCCCCCGCCTCGGCCGCCGCGGCTCCCCCCTCGCGCCTGCTTCCTTCGCCGCTTCCACATCCCCCCCCGGCCGGGCTTCCAGCCCGGCCCACTCCCCCAGAGCCCACGGCTCAGGCGATCAGGCGCTCCCCCCACTCCGGGCTCACCCACGGCGGGGCCCTTCTCAGGGCCCTATTTTTTCACTTCTTTTAAAAGGGGTAGCCAGAAAACAAAAAAGACCAAAACCGCAAAAATCACCCCTATCGCAGAAAAAAAGAAGGGAAGCCCCACGAGAACATTGTACAACCCATGAATAGCCAGGGCGAATATGAAGGAACCCCTTCCTTTTTCTTTATATACCCCCTTTCCTATCAAGGCCCCACAGGTCCCGTGGATAAGGGAAGTTGGAAGAAGTCGCACCCAGAGGCTCCCCGAAAACCGCAGGGTATAGAGAATAGTTTCCAGGGTAGCAAAAACGAGTCCCCCAAAGGCGCCCCACAGTCCCCAGAAGAGGAAATTCTGCACTTCGCCGGTACCGATAAAAACCTGTTTTCTCCAGGTATCCTTTTTCTGCGTGACAATCAGCAAAGTCAGCAAATAACGCATCAATTCCTCAATCAAAGCGGAACGGATGAGCTTTTCATAGAGCATACTCCAGGGAACAGAAAGGTCCGGGACGGGAAGCAATTCCTGAAGGAGAGCGCTCCCCAGAAGCGCCCCCCCACCGAGCCCCGTAGCCATAAGAAGAAGCGGGAACCCCCTCTTTCCCCATACCTGCCAGAGAAAGCCCCCGTACAATACAAGAGGTAGGAACGCTAGTATCAGACTTAGTACCATAAGGAAGAACCTCATTATAAAACAAATTCATTTCTTTACCTTCGAAGAGATTGCACAAGAAGCCTTTCTATGTCACTATAAAGTGGAGAGAAATCCGTGACAAGTAAGAAACAAAACATCATAATAGCCCTCGTAGGGCCAAAACACTGTGGGAAAACCACCCTTGCCCGGGAGTTGGCCCAGCGGCTTTCCCAGGACTGGTACGATACAGACGATATAATTACCCAATTAACCGGCCTCTCTCCCCGTCAGCTTTTTCAACGGAGCATAGAAGCGTTTCGAGCGGCGGAATACGAAGCCCTGAAAACAATCCTAGAAAAAGGGAAAGAGGGCTGTATTGTGGCCACCGGTGGTGGCATCATAGATAACCCGCCGGCCTGGGAACTTCTCCAGAAAAAAACAACCATTGTTTTTCTTGAGATATCCGCCGAAGAGGCGTGGCAGCGCATTCTTACCGCCCAGGGGTCAACAGGCACGCTACCTCCCTTTCTGCAAACCGAAAATCCCCAAGAAACCCACCGGATACTTCACCTGAGACGAAACAAAGCCTACGCAGAGAGCGCCCACTACATCATCCGGGACGAAGGTAAAAGCCCCCAACAAAAGGCGAGTAAAATACTCGAAAAATTAGGTCTTCTATGAGGTTTTCTGTTGACCACTTTCGTTTTTATACTATACTCATTACATAAGCAGGATATGGTATGGATGCCGAGAGGGTTTTAATTGTAGAAGATGAAAAAATCATAGCTCTAGACCTCCAGCGTCGTCTTGAACGATTCGGGTATGTGGTATGCGATACCGCCGCAGAAGGAGAGGAAGCCCTTGAAAAGGCCCGGATCCACCGGCCTGACATTATCCTGATGGATATCATGCTTTCCGGAGCCATGGATGGTATCGACACAGCAAAACGTATAAAAGAAGAACTCAATATTCCCGTTATTTTCCTTACGGCCTATGCAGATGAACATACCCTTGAACGGGCAAAAGTGGCAGAGCCCTTTGGCTACATCCTTAAACCGTTTAAAGAGCGGGAACTGTATACCACTATTGACATGGCCCTCTATAAGTTCAGGGCAGACAAAAAAATAAAAGAACAGGAACAGCTATTCTCCGCCATTCTCCACAGTGTAAATGATGGTATCATGGCGGTGGATACGAGCCTCAACATCCTTTTTATTAACCCCATGGCAGAAAACATGACCGGCTGGAGCGATGAGGAGATTCGGGGGAAAAACCTCGTCCAGACCGTAACTTTTCTGAATGCCAAGACGATGCTCCCCCTTTTTCCGGAGGCACTTCCCCAGGAACACCAGTTTTATAAATTTAAGGATGTTATTCTCCGAAACCGCTACGGCCATTCGTACGTGGTTGATGGCTCTATTACCCGGATCCATTATCAAGGAATCGATATCCAGGGCTATGTGGTCGCATTCCGGGATGTGACTGAAATAAAACGGCTTTCTGCCACCGTCGATTACCAGGCGAGCCACGACACCCTTACGGGTCTTTCCAACCGGGATGAATTTTCAATCCATCTAAAGACCATCCTGGAGGATATCCAGAAAAACGGCGGAACCCATACGCTCCTCCAACTCGATGTGGATCGTTTTAAAATAGTGAACGACACCTGTGGCACCATGGCGGGGGACGAACTGTTGCGCCAGATTGCGGAACTGCTGGAAAGCCTTACCCAGCGAAACGATTTTGTGGCCCGCCTCGGGGGCGATGAATTTGGGCTGATTCTTCACGACTGTAAGCTCGAGGATGCAGTTCAGGTCGCCCAGCGGCTTCAAAATGCGGTTCAGTCAAAAAAATTCGTGTGGAACAAAAACATATTTCCCCTTTCTTTCAGCATCGGTGTGGTGCCCCTCACCGCAGAGGACAACAATATTCAGAATGTTTTGGCTGCCGCGGATGATGCCTGCTACATAGCAAAAGAAGAAGGGGGGGGACGCATCCGGGTTTTCCAGCGAAATGAGGATCGCTACATTATTCGACGGGGCCAGATGGAGTGGGTAAGCAAAATAAACGAAGCCCTCGAACAAAATCGCTTCCGTCTGTGGTATCAGCCTATCGAACCGATGTATTCGAGTGCCTCCCATGTGGCTAAACTGGAAATTCTTATCCGCATGGAAGATCAAGATGGGAAAATAATAAGCCCCGGGGCCTTTATCCCCGCCGCAGAGCGGTACGGCCTTATCAGCCTTATCGATCGGTGGGTCATCAAACAGGTCATGGAAAGCTGGCTCATTCTTAAAAATAAGAATCACGAACTAATAAAGCGAATTTTTTCCATCAATATCTCCGGGCCATCCCTCCTGGACGAAAGTTTTATCGATTACATTTTAAGCACCTGTACTACCTACAGCGTGGATCCCCGGTATTTTTGTCTCGAAATCACCGAGACGGCGGCCATCCAGAACCTTTCCTATGCATCCCGATTCATCGAAAATCTTAAAAAACATGGTTTTAGTTTTTCCCTGGATGATTTTGGTTCCGGTTTCTCATCCTTCAATTATCTTAAAAATCTCCCGGTCGACTATCTCAAGATCGATGGTTCCATCGTCCAAAATATCGATGAAAGCCTTGTCAATTTTACGATGGTAGAATCGATTAACTCCATGGGACACGTGATGGGTCTTAAAACCATTGCCGAATTCGTCCGATCCCCCGCTATCATTGAGCGGCTTCGCCGCATCGGCGTCGATTATGCCCAGGGATACGCCCTGGCGGAACCCCGGCCACTCCCGTAAATCTACGCTATTGGATTGCCAGGCTCTGTAAAGGAACCTCTGGACGCCCCCAGCCCACCAGCAAAAGGGCTACTCATCGCCCATGCAGGTACCCACTGAACGGGCCGTATCAATCATGTAGTGATCCGGGGGAACGGCCTTGTATTTCCCCGCCACCTCTTCAAGGCTGACGGATCCCACCTCATTCCCCCGCATACATACCATTTTTCCGTAATCGCCCCGGGCAAGGAGTTCCGCTGCGGCAGTCCCAAAGGTGGTGGCCAGTACCCGATCCCAGGCGCTGGGAATGCCTCCGCGCTGAAGATACCCCAACACGGTAACCCGGGTTTCCATGCCGGTGGCTTCTTCTATTTCCCGGGCCACCCGATAGCCGATAGAAGGCTGGGCGGTTTTCTCCCGATACTTCTTCCGTTCCTTTTTTTCCATCTGGGCCTCTTCTACTGAGAGGGCCCCCTCCGCTACCACGACGATGGAAAAGCTTTTGCCATCCCGGGCTCGCTTTAATAGATGGCGGGTAATGGCCTCCATGTTATAGGGAATTTCGGGGATCAAAATAATGTCTCCTCCCCCCGCCACACCCGCATACAGGGCAAGCCATCCCGCCTTATGTCCCATGAGTTCGATGACCATCACCCGGTTGTGACTGTGGGCGGTAGAATGGAGCCGGTCTATCGCTTCGGTAGCTATGGATACCGCTGAATGAAACCCAAAGGTAATATCCGTCCCGACGATATCGTTATCGATGGTTTTGGGTAATCCAATCACATTAAGCCCCTCTTTCGACAAAAGGTACCCTGTGGTATTGGTTCCATTTCCCCCTAATACGACAAGGCAGTCCAGATTCAACTTTTTATAATTTTCCTTGATTATTTCCACCTTATCCTGGGCAACTTCCGAGTCGTATTCGCCTTTCCGGCTTTTAAAGGGTTTTTCCCGACTTGTTCCCAGAATGGTTCCTCCCCGCGTAAGGATCCCCGAAAAATCTTCTGGTTTTAAAAGGCGAGCATCCGCCTCGATGAGGCCCCGATACCCATTGGCGATCCCGATAATCGACATGTTGTAACGATCATAGGCAGCCCGACAGACCCCACGGATCGCCGCATTAAGACCGGGACAATCGCCCCCACTGGTAAGAATCCCTATCGTTCGGGTAACACTCTTTAGCATGCAGCCTCCCCTGGTAGTACCATTGTGTAGTACCATTGTAGGGTAAGAAGCGTTTTTTTTCCATAGTTAAGTTGTCAGTGAGCCGCCCTACGGCGGGACAGTGAACCTTTCCCTTCGAAAACACCCATCGATCCATCGCATTTTAATCGTGCCCCCAGGGATAGCCCATTTTTGTCGGTCCGTGGCTACTCCCCTTCCCATGGAAGTATCCCGTAACAACCGGTAGTAACAAAGAGGCTTTTTCAAAGAAACAAAATCCGCTAGGATATGTCCATATGGCCAAAGCGCGAATGCTTCTTTTTTTGCTTTTTTATATTCTTCTCCAAGGGATTATTCTATCCTCTGTTCAAGCTCAGACATCTTCTTCTTTCAGGGCCCTGGCAGGAACCACCCAGGGGCTTTTTTTCATAACCCGCAATCAGGGAGAGGAACGGATGAGTCCCCTCTGGCAGGAAGGGGAGGTAAAAAAGATCCTCGTGCAGAAGGGACGGTACATTCTCCTTACCGACCAGGGGATATGGGTATCTTCAAATCTTCAAAAGTGGGAGCCCCGGAATCGGGGACTTCCCATCAAGACCCTCAAAATTATCCAGGAAGGAAAAAAGACCTTTCTCCAGCAGGTACAGGACATCAAAGATCTGGAGATCCATCCCGATGAACCAGATACGTGGGTATGCGCTACCCGGGAAGGGGTTTTTATTACCTACACGGCAGGCCAGGAATGGGTTTCCCTCGGTATGCCGCCCGCCAGGACAAATGGGATCAAAGCCGTAGCGGTGGCATCCCTCCCGGAATTAACCGTATTCGCCAGCCACAGCATCTATGGGGTTTTCTTTCTTACGCTGGATAATCGCCGCAACCGAACCTGGCAAAGTCTGAACGGGGGGCTGGAACTCCACCCAAGCACCGCAAACCCCGATGAGGTGGCGGATATCCTCGTCCTCCCCGCACCAAAGGGAAGCCAGAACCAAAGCCAGGGGGCCACCAATAAAAATTTAAATACCGGGGAAATGCCCTCAATCTATGCCATTCAGACCTTTCAGCCCCGGCTCTACGCCCTTTCCTGGCAAAACAAACGGTTTGATGCTCTCTGGAAGGGCCCTGAAGGGCCCTTCATGACCTTCGATTCCCTCCGTCCCTGGGGAGAACGTCTTATTGCCCTCAGCGAAGGGAAGATCCTTTCCTTTATACCCTCAAAGGTTGACAAAAGTCCCCAGAGCAATACCACCCGTGAAAGCCCACCAAGGGAGGTATCCCCTTCTTCTCCTCTTCCGGACGGGCAAGGGCTGGCCTCCATGGTTCGGCAGGAACCATCGCTCCAGGGTATGCTCCAGGCGCTGAAAGAAACGGTACCGGGATATCTTAACGGCATAGTCCTATTTTCAGAAACCCCATCGGGCCCAGTTTCCCCTTCGGCTTCCTCCGAAACGGAGCCGTTCCCCTCCTCTTCAGGGAACGAACTCGTTCTCTCCGAACTGTACCTCCTTGACCAGCCAGGGGCGGTCCGGAACACCGCCGCTCCCCAGGCCCGGGGTAAAGAAGGGATATACCTGCCGGTAAATCATGCCCTGAGCCCCAAAAGCCTTGCTCCATACCTGTCCCTCATGGCGGAGCGGCATATTAACCTTGTGGTCATCGATATGAAAGATGATTATGGTCGCCTCCGTTTTTCGCCTCAAAATCCCACCATTACCGCTAAAGGACGGGTCTTTAATCCCATCAATCTCGATACGTTCCTTACGACCATGAAACAACAGGGAATTTACACGGTGGCCCGCGTCGTGGTATTCAAAGACCCCGAGCTTGCCAGGAAAGAAGGGGGCCGGTATGCGGTGTGGGATAAAACCACCAATAGCCCCTGGCGAGGGTACTATGAAACTCAGAGGACCCTGCAGGATGCTCAGGGCTCTGAAAACAGTGAAACACATCGGGTTTTTTACGATGAAAGCTGGGTGGACCCCTACTCAGAAGTGGTATGGCAGTATATCGGCGATATAGCGAAGGAACTAGAGGCGCGGGGCTTCGATGAAATTCAATTTGATTATATCCGTTTCCCCACCGATGGAATCAACTTAAAAGATGCCACCTATCGCTGGAGAGAGGCGGGCATGGACATGGAAAGCGCCATTCTGTCCTTTCTTCGGCACATGCGAAGCATCCTTTCCGTCCCTATTTCAATCGATATTTATGGAGCCAATGGCTGGTATCGAACGGGGGCCCGAACCGGCCAGGAACTGGAGGTGCTTTCCCGCTATGCGGATATCGTGTGTCCTATGTACTATCCCAGCCATTTTGAACAAACCTTCATGGCCCAGGAACCCGCGGAGCTTCGTCCGTACCGTATCTATTATCAGGGAACCCTCCGGGCCCAGCGGATTACCCGCAATCGGGCCCTCATTCGCCCCTATGCTCAGGCCTTTTTTCTTAACGTGGCCTATGACAGAAAATATTACAGCCCCACCTATGTGTTATACCAGCTTCTTGCCACCCGGGATGCGGGAAATCCCGGTCTTACCTACTGGAATAACGTGGGACGCTATGACGATATTCCCTTCCCTGAACAGGTGCTCTCGATGCGTTCCTCCTTTTCTCCCTTTGAAACTCGTAGCGCTTCTTTTTTAGAGTGACAGGGGACACCCGATAGAGGATTCCCCGGGCCTCCGCACGTAAGGGGTTTTCATTCAGTACCCGCTGCCATGCCCCATCTGTACAAGATGAGAAACCATGCTTAACCGGGAGGGAAATGGCTTTCCCCTTCTGTTACGGTTTTGATAAGATCCTGAACTACCCGGGAAGCCATAAGAAGCCCCGCCACAGAGGGCACAAAGGCTATGCTTGCGGGAATGGGGCGTCCCCCAGAAGCCCCGCCTCCGCCCTTACCAGCAGGGGCCTGACTTTTACAGCGGGGTTCTTCCTTCGAATACACCACCGGAAGGGCAGAAATCCCCCGTTTTTTCAGTTCCTGCCGGACCCGCCGGGCTAGAGGACAGCCCCGGGTTTCGTACACATCCCCCAGACAGAGCTGGGTTGGATCGATCCGGTTCCCCGTTCCCATGGAACTGATAATAGGGATACCCCGCTTATAACAATACTCAATGAGGGCAACCTTCGCAGAAACTGTATCAATCGCATCAACCACGTAGGAGCTATCTGGAGGGATAAGGGCATCACAGTTTTCTGGAGTTACAAAGACCGGATAGACCGTTACTGTGCAGGGGGGATTAATATCGGCAATCCGATCTTGCATGACCTCTACCTTAAGCTTTCCTAGCGTAGAGTGCAGGGCAATGATCTGTCGATTAATGTTAGTGGGTACAATCCTATCGTGGTCCACCAGAATGAGGGAACCCACGCCACAGCGGGCAAGGGCCTCCGCCGCATAGCCCCCTACACCCCCCAGGCCTACTACCACCACCCGACTCCGGGCAAGAACCTGGAGCGCCTCTTTACCGAGGAGTCTTTCGGTGCGGCTAAAAATTTCTTCCATGGCGGGAATGGTAAAAAAAGAGTATACTCACCGTCAAGGGAGGAACAATATGGAACAGTGGTATTCCTGGGGTTTAGTGGTTATTCGCTGGATTCAGCAGATTGAATCGCCCTTGGTCACCGGCCTTATGAAGGGGATTACCTTTCTGGGCTCCGAGTATGCCTATCTTGCCCTCATTCCTTTTGTGTACTGGTGTATCGATGAACAAAAGGGCCTGCGACTGGGTATTACCTTCGTGCTTTCCGCCTGGCTTAACGGGGCTCTTAAAGAATGGTTTCACCAACCCCGACCATACGAACTTGATCCAGCGGTAGGCCTGGCCCGGGAAGACTCCTTCGGGATTCCCTCCGGCCATGCCCAGCTTACCCTGACGTTCTGGGGCATCGCGGGGCCCTGGATCCATCGTCTCTGGGGGTAGTTCTTGTGGTGGGACTGTCTCTCCTTGTCGGATTTACCCGGCTGTATTTAGGGGTCCATTTTCCCACCGATGTTGTGGCGGGCTGGCTCGTAGGTCTCGGAGTACTTGCAGTATACTATTTTGGATATTCCACCCTAGAATCATACCTTAAAAACATACCGCCCCGTTTTCTCTTACTCCTTGCAGCCCTTCTGGTCTTTTGTATGAACGCCCTTAATCCAAAGGATGTCAGCTTCGGGGGTGTGTTCTTTGGGATGTGCCTGGGGGTACTGCTGGTTTCTCCTTCGCTGGGCTTTAGGGCTTCTGAGGGGCCAGAGGGGAAACCCGCCCCCCGGACAACTCGAGCCCTGCGGTATGGGCTCGGCATAGTGGGGGTTCTTCTCCTTTACGCGGGTTTAAAACCCCTTCTCCCCCCGGAGGGGGCAGCCTGGTATCAGGCGGGGCGCTTTGTCCGCTATGGACTCATTGGCCTGTGGGTAAGTGGCGGCGCACCCTGGCTTTTTAAGCGGGTAAAACTGGCCTGACAAAACGCCCCCTTTGGAGGCCATTTTGGGGGAGAGGGCGGGCGACCCCATTTCGGGGGCGCCCTCTGTAGTGGGGGCTATGCCTTCTGGCGGCGTTCTAAATAACTATCCAGTACTTTCTTGAGGGAAGGGACCGTATCGGCATACCAGAGAATAGCTTCCAGGTATCCTTCGGGCTCTCCCGTATCAAGGCGCTTACCCGAAAGACGCCGGTACACCACCTTCCCTTCATTCATAAGCTTATTAAGGGCATAGATGTGATAGTACTCGCCCCCCTCATGCCGCTGCCAGCCCTCTTCAAGGTAGGTGAAAAACTCGGGGGTGTAGAGGTAACGCCCAATGGAAACCTCGTGGCTTGGCTCGGTTCCCCGGCTTGGTTTCTCCACGATGGCCCGCACATGCTCCCCATCGGTGGCGATATCCAGAACCCCATACCGACTCACATCGCCCGGTTCATACACGGTGGCCATCACGGAACAGCCCGTTTCTCGCCACTTTTCAATAAGCTGAGCCGCGAGGGGGGGCTCACCCACCTGGAGGTCATCGGGATAGGCCACCACACAGGGCTCATCGCCGATAAAGGGCCGGGCCTGCAGCAGGGCATGGCCGGTTCCCAGCATGTGCTGTTGCCGGACAAAGACAATACGAACCTCCGCCGGCGGCTTTATCCACCGCAGGCGGTCCGTTTTTCCTTCTTTTTCAAAGATTGTTTCTAATTCTACTTCCCGGTCAAAGTAATCTTCCATCACCTTTTTTCGTCGGGAACTGATGATGATAATGTCCTCTATCCCGGACTTTACAAATTCATCGACGATAAAGGCGATGGAAGGCACATTAATCAGGGGAAGCATCTCCTTGGGTATGGTCTTGGTTACCGGTAAGAACCGAGTCCCATACCCGGCCGCTACAATGATTCCTTTCATGCCTCCCTTATAGCTTAAAGCTTACCCCCGCGGCAATCCCGGTACCGCCAAAGCTCTTAAAGAAGCCCCCGAGGCCATCAAAAATACCGAGCATGTAATCCATGCCCACGTTTACAAAGACCTGCATATCCCGGCTGACAAGGTAGCTTACTTCGCCGTTCAGCTTAAATCCGTAGTGGGTAAACCACTTATCATCGGATGTAGAAAGCTGTTCTTCAAACCGCTGGATTAAATAGTTCGAGCCCCCCGCAATAGCGGCGGTGCCGGTTATGGCCAGGCGGCCCAGATAGAGGTTATATTCCACCCCTCCGTAAACGATGATGGGGAAGAGGAAGAAGCGATCCAGGTTCACCTGGGCGCCTACCACCGGTCGCACATCGTAAAAGCCCCGGGTAACGGGGATCTTCGCGCCTATGGCCAGGGCACCACTGGTACTCTCCCCCTTGCTATTCTTAATTGTATCAAAGTACTTAAGATACATGAGGTAGGGACCAAAATCGGCTCCTAAGCGGGGAACTTCCACAAGCTGGGCCCCTTCTACAAGACCCTTGTCGGCATACCGAACGGTTGCGGTGGCCACCTGGCTCCCCACATCTTTAATTACCACGAGGCCCACTTCCCGTTCATCCATAAGGCCCCCGATGGTCTCCCGGCTTACCACCATGTATTCATCCCCTTTAACAACCCCCATGTCCTGACCAAACTGCATCTTTACTTCCCCACCTTTTACCTGGAGCACCTGGGTCCGCAGGGTAAAGGAGGGAATCTTCCGCACCTCGTAGGTTAGTTGAACCGGAATTGCATCAATGGCTTCCCGAATGGCCTTGGTCTGGGTTTCCCGGGAACTTCCCGTGGTGGTAATATTGGCCATCCCGATGGTCTTTCCCTCCGCTACGTTCAGGAAGGCCACACTCGTTTTAATCATCGCCTGGTACTGGTTGTTGGCTTTATCAACCTTAAAATCTACAATAGTGGGGATCACCACCACAAAGGCTCCATACAGTTTTTTAAGGAGCCCTTCGGTAAGCTGGACATCCCCAAATTTCACCTCATCCGGCAGGGGAGTATTGTTCTGTTTTGCCGTCTGGATAAGATCGATAAAGGCCTGCAGGTCCCGGGCGGAAAACCGTTCGGCCTGACCTAAGACATTAAAGCGACCCAGATTAACAAAGACCCCCTGAATCTCCGCATCCACATTCGCGAGGACCTCAAGGGGGATATTGTACCCATAATAGCCCAGGGCAAACACCGCCACATCCTGCTTCTTACTCACCTCTGCCTGGACCTTATTCTGGGCAAAGAGCGAAACAAAGCCCACACTGAGCATAAGGAGAGCGGCTCCTAATCTCTTAACCATGAATTTCCTCCTTCATCTAAGTCTCTTGGTTTTTATACAACGATTTCCCCTCCGGGAAATGAGAGGTAGGTATCTCTTCTTTTGAAGTATATCGCTTAAAAGGACCGCGTCAAGTTTCAGGACTAGAAAAAATAGGCTTTTCTCGCTATGCTCCATCGGTACCTATGCAGCGCCCAACCTACGGGGATGAACAACCCATTGCAGCCTATGCGACTCCCCTTGCAGAGAGTGCCCTTACCCTGATTCGCACCAGCGGGAAAGACTGTATCCGCCAGCTTGCCCGGGTGTTTTCCCGACCGGACCGTCTGCAAACAAGCCCCGGGAACCGGATCCTTCATGGCTGGATCCAGACCGAAGGGGGCACCAAACTGGATGAGGTGCTCCTCATGGTATACCGGGCCCCCCACAGTTACACCGGCGAGGATGGGGTAGATATTTCGTGCCATGGGGGCTATGCGGCGGCCAGGGCGGTCATGCAGGCCCTGCTTTCCGTGGGGTTCCGGGAGGCCCTGCCGGGGGAATTTACCTTTCGGGCCTTTCTCCATGGGAAACTGGACCTTACCCGGGCCGAGTCGGTCCTCGAGATGGTCCAGGCCCGGACCGACGAGGCCCGAGGCCATGCGGTGGACCGGCTTTTGGGGAAGCTCGAGGCGGAAATTCGTTCCATAAAAGAAACGCTCATGACCGCCCTGGCCGCCACCGAACTCTTCCTTGATTATTCCGAAGACGATGGCGTGTCTTTGATAGCCCAGGAAGGGGAATATACGATGGAATCTCTCCCGGAATTGCTTGAGGCGGCGGGGCGCATGCCCGATCGGGATGCCGTAACAGAAGCCCGGCATCGTCTTGCAGACCTTGCCCGTTCTTACCAGCGGGAGCGGCTCTATACCGAGGGGGCCCTTATCGCCATTGCGGGCCGTCCCAATGCAGGTAAATCGAGCCTGTTCAATCAACTGGTACGGGAAGAGCGTTCTATCGTTACCGATATCCCCGGTACCACCCGGGATTACATCGAAGCCTGGATTGCCATCCAGGGGATTCCTATTCGACTGGTGGATACGGCGGGGCTCCGGGAGTCCCGGGACCCCATAGAACAGATAGGCGTGGCCCGGAGCAAATCCATCCTGCAACGGGCAGATGCGGTGTTGTATGTTCTTGATGGAACCGTGGGTATTTCAGAGGAAGATCGGCTGTTTCTGGAACAGTACCGGCACCTTGCTCAGGGCTCACAGGAAAAGTCCGTTGAACAAGGTGGGGCCCCCAGAGACAGTAAGGGTCAGGGTGTACCGCTCTGTATCGTCTGGAACAAAGAAGACCGGGTCCCTTTCACAAACCAGAAGGACGAAGAGCTTCGGTCCTTTCTCGGGACTCCCTGGGAATCCATTCCTGTCTGCGCCGTAAGCGCCCTTACCGGAGCGGGGATTCCCCAACTTGCAGAAAGAATGGTAACCCTCCTCGGGGTAGAACCAAAAGAAAAGGGCAATCAATCCGTCGGAATTGGGTCGGCCCGACAGAAAGAACTTATCGAGCGGGCCCTGGGGGCGGTAGAAGAGGCCCTTACCCTGGATAGTCAGGGGGCACCCCTGGACATTATTGCACCCCTGCTTCGAGAAGCGGTGGATGCGCTGGGGGAAATTACCGGCGAAGTTTCCACCGCGGATATTTTAGAGACCATGTTTAGTCGTTTTTGTGTAGGGAAATAGCGATGGATTATCAGTGTATTGTTGTTGGTGGGGGACACGCGGGGATCGAAGCTTCCCTTGCGGCCGCCCGCTTAGGATTACGCACCCTGCTCATCACCCAGAACCCCGATCGAATTGGGGCCCTTTCCTGTAACCCCGCGGTGGGAGGGCTTTCCAAAGGGAACCTGGTTCGGGAGGTTGACGCCCTGGGGGGCGAGATGGGGAAACTCATCGATGCCACCATGATTCAGTATCGAGTGCTAAACCGTTCCCGGGGTCCGGCGGTTCAGGCTCCCCGGGCACAGGCAGATAAAATCCGGTATCAGATGGCCGCCCGCCGGGCAGTAGAAAGCCAGAAAAACCTCCACATTTTCATGGATACCGTGGTGGATCTCCTTGTCTCGGCGGATGAAAAACGGGTAGAAGGGGTCCTTACCGAACGGGGTCATCGAATCGGCGCTCCGGTGGTAATCCTGGCAACCGGTACTTTTATGGAAGGGAAAATCTTTATCGGTGAGTATGAGGCCCCCATGGGACGGCTCGGTGAGGGGGCCGCCCTTGGATTAGGGAAGGCCCTCCGCCGACGGGGCTTTCCTGTGGGACGCCTTAAGACGGGAACCCCCGCCCGCATTGCGGGAGAGACCATTGACTATTCCCGCCTGGAACGCCAGGATGGAGAGGCTCCCCGGCCCTTCTCCTTCGATGTGGATCCCGACACCATTCTGGATCGCCCCCATCATCCCTGCTGGATTACCTACACTACGCCCCGGACCCATGAGATTATCCGACAGAACATTCACCGCTCTCCCCTGTATGGAGGAAAAATCATCGGTATCGGGCCCCGATACTGTCCCTCCCTGGAAGATAAGGTGGTTCGTTTCCCCGATCGGGAACGACACCACATCTTTATAGAGCCCGAAAGCCTTGAAACCAATGAAATGTACCTGAACGGCGCTTCCAGTTCTCTTCCCGAGGATGTTCAACTTGATTTTATCCATAGCCTGCCTGGCCTCGAAGAGGCCCGGGTTGTCCGGCCCGCCTACGCGGTGGAATATGACTACCTGGATCCCCTGGATCTGTACCCTTCCCTTGAGTCAAAACGGCTGTCGGGGCTTTTTGTGGCGGGCCAAACCAACGGAAGCTCCGGCTACGAAGAGGCCGCGGCTCAGGGAATCATGGCCGGTATTAATGGGGCCATGAAGGTGCTGGGCCGCCCCCCCCTTATTCTAAGCCGGAGCGAAGCCTACATCGGGGTCCTTATCGACGACCTTACGACCCTGGGTACCAAGGAACCCTACCGGATGTTCACCAGTCGGGCTGAACATCGGCTGATGCTGCGTCACGACACGGCTGATAGCCGCCTTACCCCCTACGGCAGAGCCCTGGGGCTCGTCGACGACCGGCGATGGGAACGGTTTCAGAAAAAGATAGCCACCCTGGAAGAAATTCAGGAACTCCTCAGGCAACGAAAGGTTCCCCTTTCCCCCGCTGATTATGAAGAAACAACGGGGAAGGAATTCCCAGAGGTTCTTCGCCCCCACAGCGGCGCCTCCCTTGAGCGGGCCCTTACCAATTCCCTGGTCCAATTAGAACACATTCAGCCCCTGGTCCCTGAGCTTGCCCACTATCCTGCTGAATGGATAGAACGGGTGTACCTGGACATTAAATACTCGGGGTATATCGAAAAGGAAAAACGGGCCGCCGCTCGTCTTGCCAAAATGGAGGCCATGAAAATTCCTGAAGATTTCGATTACCATACCTTACCGGGCCTTTCCGCCGAAGCCCGGGAAAAACTCCGTAAAGTTCAGCCCCAAACCGTTGGACAGGCCGCCCGGGTCCCCGGCATTCGACAGGGAGACGTAGCGGTTCTCATCGTCCACCTTCATAAGCGTAAAGGGATTCAACTATCCCCTTCTCAGGAACCCCCTGATTTTTCTTAGGCAGGAGGATAGCAGACGCCATCCGCCCTATGCGGTATAGGGGAACTTTCTTTTTTTAGGGAACTATCGCCTCAGAGGCGGTACGGCCATCCCGGGTATACACCTTCCGGGGATTGTTAGGATCCAGCACCCGTTCTCCCCGGTAAAAAAATACGTACTGATATTTCCCGGGGGGAAGGGGAAGGGTCAAAAGGTAAAAACCGGGAGAAACCTCTTCCAGTTCATACATAAAGGGATCCCAATTATTAAAGCTCCCTGCCACAGTGACCCTTTCCCCCGGGGCGGCAGAAAAACTGAATCGGAGACTCCCCGCCGGAGCATCGTAGGTTGATCGGATCGGAGAAGGAGGGGGTAAGGTTACCACCGAGTAGGCAAGCCCTGTGGATGGATCGGTCCGATACAACGGGTTAAGGGGATCCCGCTGCCACAGTCCATCTATCACCAGGCGATACTGAAGTTCCCGGACCTCCCGGGGGTACTCATAGACGTAAAAAAGAATCCCCGAATCTTTAAAACCCACCAGGTCATTTCCACTTTGATTCTTAGAAGCCCCGGGGGGAATATCATCATGCTTTAAGAGTTTCTTAAACCAGTACACCCTGCTATAGCCCTCATGGGCAAAGGCGATTCCTACCCTTCGATAGGTAGAAGGAAAGGTAAAAATCACCCCATCTTCATAAATTTCTGGGGCCTTCGCTTGAGAAATAGAGAGGAGATGGTCGATAAAAGAATAGGACTGCGTATCCAGCGCCGTAAGAGGGAATATAAAGGAAACGCAAAGGAGAACACACAGCAAATGTTTCATAGCTTCTTTACAATTGTCGACCAATAGGACAATATCTTTATATGCCGTCGTTACAGGATCTTAAACAGTTCAAAGACTCCTTTCAACACATCGGACGGGAGGCGGAAATTCTCGCAGAACGGGGGCTCTCCTATGAAGATTTAGCCCTGCCTGACACGGAACCCCTGCCGATGGAAGAGGAAGAACCGGACCGCCCTCTCTCAGCTAGTCGGGCCGAGGAGCCCCTTCCCGATCTACTGGGCGCCGAAGGGACGCTTAATTGGGAAGAACAGGAAGGGAATCTCTTCCCAGAGGGGGAGACCTCCCGAGAGCCCCTCACCCCCGGGCTGGAAGATTTCCCCCCCCCAGAGGACGGTAGCGGCGGCAGCGCACAAGAAAAAGAAGGCAATGAGCCGGACTTTGATTTTGGTTCCTTTCTTGAAAGCCTGGGTGACGATTTTTCTGCTCCACCGCCCGGGACGATTCCGGAGGAAGAGGCAGAATCATCTTCCCCGGCTTCTTTTTCCACATTTCCCGCAGATACACAAGAGGAAAGGGGGGTCTCCCCTGCTCCGGACGAAGACCTGGGAGGCGCTATACCGGCGGATCTTCTTTCGGGGTTAGCCGAAGAAATTGAACAGGAACGCACCAACCAAAAAAGCGAAGCCCCTTCGTTTACCATTCCGGAAGAAAGTTCCGAGACAGGATCGAACCTTCCCGAGGAGTTTTCCTTTGATGGTTTTTCTCTCCCCGAAGAGGGGGGCCTTCCAGAAAGCCCCCTCTCCGGTACCGAAATGCAGGGACAGGAACATCTTGAAGGCGAATCCGCCGAGACGTTTCCCCAGGTTGAACTCCCCCAGTTAGAAGAAAATCTTTTCTCTGAGGAACCAGGCTCTTCCCTTTCTTTCAAAGAAAGAGACCAGGGAAATATTTTTGAAGGGACAGGCGGCCCTTCTTTCGAGGAAGCTCCCGGGCAAATCCCCGATACTTCCGAAGGCGCTCTTGACACTGAACAGGTTCTCTTCAAAGAACCGGGTTTTTCTCTGCCAGAGGGAGAAGCCCCTTCCCTTTCGCAGCCGTCCCTGGATACCGGGGTCTCTATTTCGGAAGCAGCCTCTCTTTCGGAAACACCTCCAGAAAAAACTTCTCCCTCCTCATTTGAGGAGATGGATTTTTCTATCCCTGAGTTTGAAGGGTTTAGTCTACCGGGAGAAGAGAAAAAACCAGAACGAGGAATGGGGGACGCCTTCGAACAAAAGCCGGAAGCCCCCTTTGATAGTTTTTCGTTAGGAGAGGCAGAACTGGGCTCGGATTTTTCTTTACCCCCCGAAACCTTTGCTGCCGCCCCCGGAACAGAAAAAGCGTCCTTTGAGGGGGATGAAGATTTTAGCCTTCCCAATATTGATGAGCTCTACGGCAAAGAAAGCACCCCAGGACGGGCTGTTCCTCCTCCAACTGCCCGGCGGGCTCCTAAGAAAGGCGGAGAAGAGCCGGTAGAAGAAATTTCCCTGAGCGCCGAGGACATCCAGAAGATCCAGAATACCCTGGATAGCTATCCCCTCAACTTACGAATTGCCTGTGAGGAAATCATTGCCGAACAGGTGGTAGAACCGGCGCTCCTTTCGAATCTGGTAAAGATGCTCGTTCGGGGGGCTTCCGCTCGAGAAATACTCCCCCTGGTAAATCGGGCCCTTGGCCGCACCATCACGCTTCCCCGGGGATACGAAAAAAAGACCGGCGAGGAACTGGAGGCGGAGAAATCAAGTTTCCGCTATATTTTTATCCATCGGGTCCTTCCTCTGGCAGGCCTGTTTACCTTCATTACTCTGGTTACCGCATCGATCTTCTATCTTTCCTATTCTTTCATTTACATACCCTTCCGGGCAGAACAATTGTACCGAAAAGGCTACAGTCGCATTGAAACAGGAAACTACTATCAGGCCAACGAGTCCTTCGATCAGGCCCGTTCCCTCTGGGTAAAAAAGAAATGGTTTTATGCCTATGCAAATAAGTTTGTAGAAAAAAAACAGTTCCTCTTGGCAGAGGAAAAGTACGAACAACTGCTCGCCCATTATCCCCGGGACAAACAGGTTGCCCTGGATTATGCCAATTTTGAATGGAAGACCCTGGTAAACTACGCCAAGGCGGACCGGATCATTCGAGATCGAATTCTCTATTATTCGGTAGACGATAAGGAAGGATTGATGACCCTGGGGGATATTAACCTGGACTGGGGGACCATCGCTCCTGAACGATACGAAGAGGCCCGAAAGGCCTATGCCCGTCTTATTGAAAAACACGGCAAAAAGGATCCCTTCCTGGAACGGATGCTGTTGTATTTTGTACGGACCGACAACCTGGCAGAAACCCTCCGGCTTAAAGCCTATTTTATGGAGAATCGGACTAAAATCACCGCCCCTACCCTTGCCGAAATGGGGGGCTATCTTTTAGATAAAAAGATTACTCCCCCCGAGGCGGTTCCCGACGTAAACATCGGTAACATTGATGAACTAAAGGAGGTGCTGGAACGGGCTATTAAAACCGATCCTACCCTTCCCGAAGGGTACTACCACTTAGCCCGGTATCTCCATGAATACGGAACCCAGGGGAACGAAAAAGCGGTACTCCAACAGGCCCTTCAAGCTTTTCAAAAAGCCCCCGAATTGAATACCCGCCGCATAGGGTATCATGTGGACAGCTATCGCCGCCTTGCCCAGATTCAACTCCAGGAAAAGGCCTTTATCCAGGCCCAGGATAGTCTCCTTAAGGGGATTAGTATCTATGAAGATGCCCGATCCCGGGGGCTTATGAATCCTAATCCCACTATGGGACGGCTCTATGCAGATTTAGGAGATATTCATTACTTTGTTTCCGGGAACTACGACGAAGCCCTGCGGCGTTACGAACAGAGTAGGACGAATCAACACTTTCCACCGGAAATTCAATATCGAAGGGGCGTCATTTATTACAGTAAGAAACAATACGAAGCGGCCATGGCGGACTTTTTTTCGGTGGCTTCCAATTACAGAATGAATCGACGGATTCTCCTTGCGATGGGGAACACCGCTTTTTACCGGGGAAACTACAGCGTTGCCGCAGGCTACTATCAACGCCTTATTGACATGCTCGAGGCAGACCGCCAACGGATACCGCTGTTACTCCCCAACGAACGGCCCGAACATATGGAACTGGTGGAACGGCTTATGCGGGGCTGGAATAACCTGGGGGTGGTATTAGAGAAACTGGGAAGCCAGCAGGGGAACCAGGGGCTCCTTTCAAAGGCCCTGGCCCTCTATGCTGAATCTTCCCGGGCCTGGGATATGCTTACCCGGGATCCCCGAACCATGGTTCGGTCAGGATCAAAAAACCTGGCCTATCTTAATACAAGGAACATGCTCTATCCCGTACGTGGATGGGAAGCCCAAATCTATCCCGAAATCGATAAGGATGTGGTAGAACCTTCGGTATGGGAACAGTTTCTGTTAAAATAAGCCAGAGTAAGGGGAAACAAAAAAATCCCCTGGTGGACGATACTGGATTTGAACCAGTGACTTCTACCGTGTGAAGGTAGCACTCTCCCGCTGAGTTAATCGTCCACCAGGGGATGTTACGTGGCTTTTCTTCCCTGAGGATACAATCCCTTCCTCAAGAAAGAACATCGCCTGCGCTTTTCTTAACAGAGCCTAAGCCTGCACAGCTGCTCCATAAGAACAGCTGTATATTACCATTGGCCTTTTTTTTGTGTCAAGGGTAGGGCTTGAGACCTTGTATAATTAACCAGTCAGAGTAATTTACTTTGAGAAAAAATCTATTTTGCATCCGAGGCTTACGGACCGGGCGAGGGCAGTAGCCCCGTATATGGTCCACCAGGCATCGGAGGTTGTATTTTCGAGCCCCCAGAGATACAACAGGGGAACTGCAAGCCCTAGACGGGGGGTTATTGCCACCGAAGAAAAGCGAAACCGCCATCCCAAGGCTCCCCCGACCCGAAGTCCTACAACATGGTACTGCTCTTTTTCATACGCGCTAACCGTATAGGCCGGAAGACGGGAATCATCCAGGGTAAGGGTAAGCATATCGAGGGAAACAAAGGGGCCATAAAAGAAACCGGAAAAATCTGAGGAAAAGAAAAATCGCTGCTCTCCCATCAGACTCACATAATGGGGATACTTTGCAAAACCAAGGCTGTATTCTTTTGCATCGATCCCCACGGAAACCGCGAGAGAAAGCCATACCCGATCAAGGGACACCCCATTTTCAGAGAATGGGGCCACAAAAGACATGAGGCTCGCCGGTGAAACTCCCACAGAGAGTACCGGCTCCGAGGATGAATTTATTTTCGCAGAACCCCCTCCTCGAGGACTGGTAGTATCCTGAGCTCTTACAGAAAGAGGATACCCCATCAGAACAAAGTAAAGAATTATACTCCATAAAACGATAGACCCATGATTATTTTTTAAGAGAAATTGTGGGGAAAAACCTTTTATAATTTCCATAGACCTTTCTCCTCTAAATTTCTATCGTGTTTTTTAAAGCCCCGTTGAATTATGGGCTGAATTCATTCCCTCCAGGTAACCTTTTCGATGATTTTCATGCAGGGGCATTTTCTCCCTCTCTTATATCACAGGCACCACCCATTTTCCCAGGAAGAGCCAAAAAATTCTGGTCCGTGAACAGAGAAGTGTACCCAAGGCACTTATCATTCAAAGACAGCTACGGCTGGTCTGTAACCTAATTATTTGTACCACTGAGGACTTGTTTCAAGAGTGTAGGTTACATTTATAATGGTATACACCAGCCCAGCACAGAGGGCGCCGTCATTGATAGCTACCGGATCTCCGGTATCAAAAAGCTGATACCTGTGTTTGTAAACCTCCGCTATGGTCTTCTTGTCGCTATTTACAATTTGGTATTTCTGGTCGTTATTTTTTAACTGTCGGAGGTCACTATCCATATTTCTCAACGGATTGGAAGAAGGCCCTTTACCAAAGAAGGGGACTGTTTCATAGAGCGGTTCATACACCGCATAGACCGTATACGGACGGCCTTGTATGGTAATCGTTGCGAGTTCCACCGGATATTTGGGAATGGTATTATAATTATCCAGAGACTTATGATAGGTTATAGAGAAATTGGTTTCTTTGACCGAAGAAAAATTGAACCAAACCCGTTTTTCCCCATACCCTTGCTCTCCATACCCCTTTGGTTTGTTATCAGCGGCAGTAACAAAAGGTAATTCTTTTATAAAAACATTTTGATTACCGGTTATTATATTCCCATCAAAGATATATTTCTTAAATGTCTTTTCATAGAACTCAGAAGAAAAAGGCTTTGCATCAGAATTCGTGATTTTTCCTTTACAAAGAATCTGGTGTTCTTCTAGTTTTACATCAAATTGGCTCATTGTCTCTTTAAGAATTTCTAGCTTCAATTCTCCATTATCTACTACTGCTCCCGCTGCAGGAAAGGAATGGTCTCCTACCTGATCTACCCTTCTTCCATATCCTATGGAATTGCAGGAAAGCAACACCATTCCACTCAGAAGAGCTCCGCCCAACGATAGTACCACTCTTTTTTCAAATCCCTTCATACTTTTACCTCCCCAGAGCTTTCTGCATTGGGAGATGCAGAAAGCCCAAAATATTTTTGCTTTTAATACATTACTATCGCATTATACAGATTTTTCCGGTATTCTCCGAGCACTATAGGGTATGAAAAATCTTTTCTACCAAGATTAAATGGCAACACGATAGAGAGTGCAGGAACAACTTTTGCTTTTCCGACCAGGTCGATGCTGGTCCTCATAGAGATTGCATCCTGTACCGTGATAGTTGCTTTGGTATCCAAACCGCTTTCTACTTCAAGAGTAGTTTGCAATACTGAAACTCCGATGCCGGCACCAAGGCTTAAAGAGGGATATATAGAAACAGAAGCGCCTGTAACGTTTAAACTTGTTGGCTGTAGGTTCGGATCCTGGGGACCAACATAATATACTGTTTCATTAACAAAACTTCCGTTTGCGTAAGGCGAGAAGTAGATCTCTGGGCGATATACCCACGTCCAAAACACCTTAAACCATTTTACCCAATTTACCCCATAATCTGCGCCCACGCGGAATCCTGCTCCATAGAGCCCATTATAGCCACAGAACATATTTGTTGAGAAAGACCCACCGCTATTAACCGTAAGAGGCACATCAATACCAGTTTTAAGTATCAGATTAATAGATACTGGTCCCACAGGTACAGGGAAATTAAGTTGAATATTTTTATTTCCTCCAATAAGGCTCACCGAATACCCTTTATTAAGGGTAAATATGTTTTCAGCAAGCAAACGTAATGCGCAATCAAAGGTCGCATTCACATTAGAAAAAGTTATGGAAAAAGATCCCTTAATACCAAAGTCTAGCCCCAGATTACCCAAGTAATCCGGGATATTCTGGTTTTGGGTAACATATTCAAGTAAATTTTCGTAAGTTTCTCGCAATATCGGGACCTTACTATAAGAATTAAATTTGGCCTGCAAAGCAGCTTTTTGGCTTTGGTAATCTGTATAAGTGGCGGCACGATTTGTTCCAGGACTTATAGCTCCTTCTGAAGAGCCTAAAGAAACACTAAAAAGTGGAAGAATTTCAGTAATATCATTACTACCGCCGTCTTTTTGTGGACAGTTCGCAGGGTACTTATGTGCAAGATACAATCGGTTCAGAGCAACCAGTTCCCTTTCCGAAAGGGCCGAAGTATCAGCGACGAAAGTAGCTACTTCTACATCCAGAATCTCACCCGTTTCGTAAGCTATCATTTTTACTAGATCCCGCTCTTTAAGTAACTGATTTAAAGCGGTAAGAGCACTGAGATTATCACTCACAGGTATCTGCACACGACTTTGTACTGTTTCCGGGAGACTCTGAAACAAATTTAATGGTGTTACTAATTCATTAAATTCGCTTTCAACAAAATAAAAATTTTCCTCTTGAGAAGTACTCTCCAATTCTTCCTCATCGATGGTCCTAGTTCTACGACTTACAACCGACCTACATACCCGTTGGTACTTACCAGTAGTATTATCAAGTACATAATCACCATTTACAACCCCCAGAACCACTGATCGGTTTCCACTGGTTCCTTCATACTTGCTGATAATAAATTTTCCCGCTGGATTCACACCAATAATTCCGCTCGGATACACTCCACGACTATATTGTTCAGGCAATATGGCAAACATACTGGTATATTCTTCATCTTGATCGCTTATAAAGGTAAGATACACCGCATTTTCCATGCCTGGACGCTTTTGTATCGGCGACGCATATGTTATATCCGGTTTACCATCCCCGTTAATATCTACCCTTTCATTCTTCGCGAGCTGATAACTCCCCTCACCAAGTTCTACCCCTTTTGCATCATACAGTCTTGTGGTAAATGATACCCCCTCTCTACTAATTGAGCGAATAATAAGCACTCCATACTGCGCTTCCGTGGGTTTATCTTCTGAAATCAATGTTCCATCAGCAGCAACTTTTGTATCGATCTTCCCCAGTCTTATCGCGAGGGTCGCCCCCGAACATAGATGCCCAGAGGCAGGATCCTCGGGATTATAGATCACACTTCCTCCCATATAACCTTTCTGAGAGATGGAGCGGAATTCTGTTGATACTGGATTAAGACCGATATTCTGTCCATCCCCCATGAAAGGAAAGGCACAGGATCCTAAAAGGAAGGAAGGAAGGAAGGAAATAAATAACACCATTAGCCCTTTTAGGGCTTTAAAAAACCTTTTGTACATAGAAGACCTCCATTCTTTTTTAAGCCAGGCTGCAGCTTTTTGGCTTTCATTAATAGAGTAAAAGGGCTCTGTAAAAATTGTCAAGTTAATTTTTTATTTTTGTGATGTGTAAACAGACATGGTACCCCCAAGACACCATGTCACTAAAGTATCTCTATAGCTGGTCCGCAACCAAATTATTTAAGAAACCCAATTGTCAAAAAACAGATTATTTCCCGACTACCCGCCGTATAAGAAGAATCCCTTATAAAGGTTCCATCTCCAAGTCCTATCGTACGGCTTGAGGTAGTCCCCATAACAGAAAACGAACGGAACGCCAATTTCATATACCAGGATTCCTTAGAGATATATTTCTCCTCATTATACCAAAACAGCTTAACTTCCCCTTCAATACCCATCCCATTGAGTAATCTATCATAAAACTGTACCGGCGGGTTCCTGATGAAGTGATTATCCAGGGCCTGTATTTCCAGATAGGGAATCCAAGTCGCGAGAACTGATAAACCTATGGGGCTAGAAATTAACCATTCCACAGCAAGGGACAACGATGGATACCACAAGGCTTGTTCATAACTAATAACAGTACCTGCTACCGATTGTTGACTTTCATTTCCCGTCCAATAACCAGTGTTGGGATATTGCAGATATCCATTCTGACCTGACCATTTCCGATTTTGATAGGTAACTCCCACGCGGGGAACAAGCACCCATATCTCCCCCAGAGGCAGTTGTAGTCCTAAGGAGAACCCTAGACACATATCTTTATCAAGATAGGCCTCGTGCCAGGAATAGTGACTGGGTTTGGTAGGATCTTCGAGAAGATAATCAAAATCTTTCAGAGCCCCAGAGCGAATAGGGAACGCCGTGGAAGCCTCTACTATTCCAATTAGCCAACAATACTTTAGTACCCCTTTTATTCCGAGGGAGGGAACCCACCGAACATCCCATACTAAACGACTAATCTGCCGACCTTCCTGATACACCAATTCTTCAACCGATCCCCAAGAAAAACCTGTTTCAGTTGCTAAGTTAAAGGAGAAACTAACCTTTTTTTCCTGGGAAAAACCGACAGGCAATGAATTAAACATAGTTGTATATAAAAAAATAAATATAGTCATATTCCTCAGGAATTTCATACTCTCCCCCCTCGGTAAATACACTTGCTGCCGAACAAGGAACTTCAGCATCTTGCCCTCTACCGTTATCCATTCAACAATGCCCCTCTCTTCTACATCAAGATCGATTTGAATAGTTAAGCAACCATTCAATAATTTACAGAGCCTTTTATCCTCCCCGACAACTAGCAGGGTATCTCATGATAAAGGAGATTAGGCACATACAAAACCTGGCTAAGAAGGCATTTTCTTTTGCCAATCCGGATCAAACATCGCATAATCTCGATACCAATCATCCTTTTTGGAGACTACCTCTATACACAGATAGAAATAGAAGTAGCTAAAATTGTCATAAGTAAGGTTTTCTATCATAACCGACATTTCCAAAAGAAAGGTTTGGCCCACTAGATATTATGGTTGCAGTTCCCCCTAGATAACATGGTTATATTCATTTTCTGGCCACTTTTCCCATCCCTCAGAAAAACAAAAAATGGGAAGGGCTCCAGATAGAATATCACTGTTTTTATAGAAAGTATTTTCCTTATCCAGAAATTTCATAATCACCCCCGGCGCTATTTGTCAACAAATTT